>NZ_FRAX01000006.1 GCF_900142465.1 Fibrobacter sp. UWH6 | reverse complement strand
TCATGTTTTCTTTTGTTCATGTATTTTTTCGGTTGTTGCGCACACCTTTGCGGGAAGGCAAAATCGCCACCAATCCTATACACGCTTTTTTGCGGGGAATGGATCCCGATTTTTTGAAAAATGATTGTAAAATTTTTTAGCACGAACAAAGAAGCGCTGTCATCCCGGCCTTTGCGATTGTCATCCGCGTGAAACGGAGCTTTGCATTTTGCGGAAGCGCTGTCATCTGCGTGAAACGGTGCTTTGCAATTTGTCGGCTACTTTTACGCATTTTACAGGAGGCTTTCGCAAGGTCACCGAGCCTGCCGAGGTGCCCTTCGACACCTCCTCAAAGAGGATAACTCAACTAGGGCACTGATGTGGCGAGTTTCGTATAGCTCAGGGATATGGGAATGCCGACTCAGAGACATTACGCGGTGAAGGCTCTGGTTCGGGAATGTCGATGCCGAAACAAGTTCGGCATGACGTACGAAAAAAAAAGACCCCGGGTGGATCCGGGGTGACTGTGGAGGCTATTTGTAAATAAATTAAGCCTTTTTATCCATTTCGGGATTGTAGAGGCAGCCGAATTCGCCATCGTATTCAGTGGCTTCGGGGCCACCATCGGTGCCACCGGACTCCATGAGAACGGTCTCGATTTTCATTTCTACAACGTCCATCTTGGGAGCGACATATTCTTTCTTAAACATTTTTTTGACACCTTACTTGATGATGACCTTCTGGCCGTTGTTGTAGTAGGTTCCCTTGACGGTGGGCTTCTTGTTCAGTTTGCGGCCCTTGAGATCAAACCAGAGGTTCTTATCGGTAGAAATTTCACCGGTGCGGGTGTTCATCTGAGCGATGGCGGTGATTTCTTCGTTGCCATTTTCGTCCTTATCGATGAACTTGACAGTAATGACTTCCGGCAGATCTTCGTCAGAGATGGAAGCGACGGATGTTTCGCCATCCGGAGAAGGCTTGCCTTCCTTGTTGAAGCCATTTTTGTTGTAAACTAAGTAAGCACGCATGGGCGGAACGGAAGCATTGTCACCAGCCTTCACAAAAGAGCCTGCTTTGACAACAACTTTTCCCTGATCATCCTTTTTTTCTGCAGAAGCAAAGCCATAAACACCAGCCTTAGTATCTGCAGTAAATTGAATTTTTTCATATGTTCCCATGAAATTCCAAGTACCATTCAAAGAACCGGCATCAAAGCTATACTTGCTTTCTACAAATTTATCTGTTTCAGCATCATAGTTCTTTTTAAGTGTGTAGGAGCAGCCATTACTATTGGCAAAACTCATATAAGCATAATGAATTCCGTTCTCGTAACCTTGAGAAAGAACGGGCTTTGCAATATAAGGTTGATGAGCAGCAATTTCGGTGGTCTCTTCCGCAGCAACAAAAGAAGAACCGTTATAGCTAACAATTTTATAAAACTTAAATGGAATCTGATTTTGTCCATATTCAGTTTTATCAATGCAGCTAGTCTTGAAACTAAAAGGGAAAACTACAGTGGAATATCTAGGATTGTCAAAATACAAAGTGAACTTTCGGTCATAGGTAATGGAAGCTACAGCGATATCCTCGGGAATCTTGATCGCGTCCAGGCGGGTTTCACCATCACCATCAATCGTTGCTACAAACTCTGAGGATGTGGAGGAGGAGGACTTACAACCTATTTCGAAAGAGCCACAAGTGGTCTTTACCGTAACATCATACCTCTGTACAGAAACCGCTCCATAAACAGAGGGTTCTCCAACAGCAGTCTCCGTTGTTGTTGTTGTTGCAGCGCCTGCAGTTCCAGCCATCAGCCCGATGAGGGCCAAACCAAACAATTTTTTCATTTTTTATTCCCTGATAAATAAAAATTTTTGAAAAATATAGAAAACCCTTGTCAAAGGACAAGTTTTTTGTAAAGATTTCATAAGTTTTTGTTGTATTTTTAGGCAGTTTTGCAACGATAGCCAGCAACGGGGCTATTTCTTTTCGCGGATGCGCTTGTAGAGGCTTTCGGCCTTTTCAGTATCGCCTTCGTTAGAGAACACATGGCCCACGTTTTCGGCACCGATGCGTCCCTGGGAATTGCCTGCAAGCCAAGCCTTCATATAGCATTCGAAGGCTTCGTCGTAGCGTTTCTGATTGAAGTAAATCTGGCCTAGATCAAGATTCAAATCGGCGACGCCTTTCTTATGGCGCAAACCTTCTTCCAAGGTAAAGATGGCCATCCAGGGGGATTCCTGCTTCACGTACATCTGAGCCAGGTAACGGCGGGCAGAAACATTTTCCGGATCCATCAGCAGTCCGTTTTCCATTTCGTTCAAGGACTTCTTGGTGGAATCCATGCTACGATAGTAGTAAGCCATGGTAAAGTGGACATCTGCGCCAGCGGTGGCGGTCATCTGTAAGGCATTCTGCAAAGTCTTGATAGCGTATTCATAATCGCCTAACTTTTCATAGACTTCGGCCAAGCCATACCAGGCATCCATACGATCCGGATTCAGCTGGAGAGCCCGTTCAAAATTTTTCTGGGCAAGAGTCCAATCGCGGCCCTTCAAATAACATTCAGCCAAGGCAAAATGGACATGGTCCGATTCTACACCCAGTTCCACTGCGCGGTTATAGGCAGCAATGGCCTCTCCCGCATCCCCAGCCAGGTAATAGATGTCGCCCATGAGCATCCAGGCTTTCTCGAAATTGGGCAGCAGTTCCACAGTACGGCGGTAAGCCACCAAGGCCACTTCCTTGCGTCCCAGCTGAACAAGTGCGTTACCCAAATTGAACCAGGCAAAAGGTTCATACTTGCCATCATCAATGGCAGCACGATACAGTGGAACAGATTCCTTGTACTTGCCCTGGTCGTAAAGTTCGTTTGCCTTGAAAAAGTAATCGTCGGCAGCAAATGCCGTTGAAGAAAGCAAGAAAAGAATGCAGACAAAGAACGAAAGCACTAGATTCTTTGACTCAGAATGACACACTCTAGTTAACAAAGCGGAACTCCTTTGTAGCCTTCTGGGCCACGGGATATCCGCTTAACTGAGCGGGACTGAACTTCCACTGACGAACAGCATTCAAGGCTTCCACATCAAAGCCATAACCTGCAGGTTCCTGGGTCAACACCTGAGCCTGAGCCACATCGCCGTAAACGTCAATCACAATCAAGACCTTCACGTAACCCGAAACACCCATGCGCTTGGCCTTTGCAGGGAACTTAGGCTGCACTTCACGCAATACACCGGCCTGTTCGTCCACTTCGCCAGCTTCATAAACAACATTTTCCATGCCGCCAGTACCAACGGCAACACCATCGCCTGCAGCACCACGAGCCAGGGACAAATCCATAGAGAAGTTCTGACTGCGGGCCATTCCCATATTGGAAGAGATCTTGAAGGGGTTGGGATTCACAACAGTACGTAAAACCTTTTTCTGAACTTCGGGCTTCTTTTCGCTAACAAGGACTTCCACCTCGGTAACGGCTTCCAGTTCCTTTTCGGCCTTAACGCCCTTATCGAAGAACAAAGCGTTGATCACAGGAACAGCCAAGAAGAACACCGCACTCACCACAAAGGAAAGCACGAATGCCGCCGGAAAGCGGAAATACTTGACCATAAAATCTGTGAACGAAAAGTTTTTCATATAAATTCTACTTTTAGACTCCAAATTGTTAGATTCTTCGGCTCCACTTCGTTTCGCTCAGAATGACACCTCTCTCGCAGCCCCCTTCACTCTTCACTGTTAATTGCCAATCGCTCACTCTTCCTTATTTGCTGAAATGGAGACTTTGCGGACCTTGGCAATATTACATTCATCCAAAATATCCACCACCACGCCATTGGGTGCGTCACGGTCGCTAACGATAATCACCGGACGATCCGGAGCCTCGGCCATCATCTGACGGAGCACGGTCTGCAGGGTAGAAAGATTCACCTGGGTTTCGTTAATGTGAATGGTTCCCTGGCGGGTAACGCCCACAAGAATACTTTCCTTGGCAAGATCCTTGGCGGAACTGGCCTTGGGCTTGGTAACGTCCACACCGGTTTCGCGGGTAAAAGTGGAAGTCACAATAAAGAAGATCAACAAGATGAACACCATGTCCAGCATGGGAGAGACATCGATGCCGCCAGCGTCGCGATTACGTTTACGAATAAAACTCATTTTTATACCTCACTGGATTCTTCGCTACGCTCAGAATGACTCTCTGAAGGGGACACAGGCTGGCTCTCTGAAGAGGAGTCAGGATGACACACTAAAGAAGCATCAAGACCACGTTCGGAATCAAACACATAAGCTTCAAATTTCAGGGCTTCGCTCCAGGCTTCATCTTCCACTTTTTCTACTCGGCTTGCCAAGTAGTTGTAGGCAAGCATCAGGGGGAAAGCCACCAGGAGCCCGGCCTGGGTCGTAAGCAGGGCTTCGGAAATGCCGTCAGCCAGAAGCACCGGATTTCCAAAACCAAAAAGCTGGATGGTTTCAAAAGTATGGACCATGCCGCTAACTGTACCCAACAGGCCAAGCATAGGCGCTATAGCGGCGCAGGTAGAAATGGTCTTCAAAGACTTCGCCAAGTTCAGCGAAATGCGATGGCGAGTAGCTTCCATAGCATTACGTACCGCCACAGGACCTTCATGATGATGGTTGCGTACGTCTTCGGCCAAGGCCAAAAAGTAACCGTAGGGGCGCTTGCGGAGTTTCGCAAAGGCGGCGTCCTCCCCCTTCTTCTTCAGCAACCGCCAGAAAGAAGACTGGGACTTTCCGCGGAGCATAAAATAGTAGCCATAGCGTTCCAGCATCAGAAACCAGCCAAACCATCCCAGCACAAAAATCGGTGCCAGGACCCAGCCCCCTCTAAAGAGGATGCCGAAAGCCGCTTCCAAGACGGAATTCTGATCTACGCCAGCAATCACTATGGGATCCATAACAACCGCGAATTACTTTTCTTTAATCCAAAGGGCATTCAATACAGCCAAGCCAGCCTTTTCCATACGACCACGAAGAGCGTCGGCACGGTTAGCCAGGAAGGTATGCAGAAGCTGCAGCGGAATAGCCACAATAAGGCCAGCTTCCGTCGTCACAAGGGCAATGGAAATACCGCCAGCCAAAAGCTTGGGGTCGGAAGTGCCATGCATGGTAATGACATCAAACAATTCGATCATACCCATCACGGTACCCAACAAACCAAGGAGCGGAGCCGTCGCCGCAAACACGGAAACCCAGGTAAGTCCAGATTCAATCTTGGGAACGTCTGCGGAGAATACGCCTTCCAAGGCCTTTTCTGCAGCAGCGCGGCCACCATATTCCTTGTTAAGAACGGTTTTCAGTACCTTTCCGACTTCCCCATGGGCCTTCTTTACATGTTTGCGGGCCCCTTCGATGTCTCCCTTATCCAAAGCTTTCAAGGTTCGGCGAACGCCAAGACCGCCAAAGCCAAAGATCAAGAGCCACAGCAGGCGCCAGGCCACAATCAACAGACCCAGACCGAAGATGGCCACGATGGGGTACATCAAAATGCCACCGTTCTTGAAGAAAGTCTTCAGTTCATCCTTCCAGGTGGTTTCCTGGTGGTTAGCCAGTTCACTGCTCAGTTCTGTACTCAGGAGCACGTCCACCGGCACCATAACATGGGCGGAATCCTTGTAACTGCCAAAAGCAGTTGTAACTTGAGTCTTTGTTTCGGGAGTCAGATTTTCTTGCCAGCTGAAGGAGCGTTTCTTTTCGCCAGCCACAGGGAGCATCAAGGCAGAGGCGCTATTGCCGGCGGAATCCATGACCGCAGTAGACTTCTGCATGGCAAACAAACCACCCAGACGCATGCGGTAACCCTGGGCCACAGCGGTACCGAACACCAGTTCGGCCTGTTCCACCTGCACTTCGCGGGTAAAGGCCATCTCGTTCTTGGCCACATTCAAGATAGACTTGGCAATACGGAGAGGATCATCGCGATACAGACCCATTTCCTTCTTCACCTTGTTCTGGACTTCTACGCGTTCAGCAATCTTGAAGGGAATTCCCTGTTCCTGGAACTTAGCCAACGTCTCAAGACGTTCGGGACCAGCAGCCAGAGAAAGGTATTCGGCGCGGGCCTTTTCAGCCTGGAGCTTTACCTGAGCCAAGTCTTCACGGGCAACGCGGACATCTTCGAAAAGACGGGCGCGTTCGCTCATGAGAGCGTCAACCTTTTCCTTGTTTTCCTGATACTTCTCGTTAAAAAGTTCACGTTCCTGATTGGCGGTTTCGCGGTCCTTCCAACGGGCGGCCACGGCCATGTCGCGTTTCTTGCGGGCTTCTTCCAAGTCAGCCTTGGCGCTGTTCAGTTCAGCACGCAGCTTTACAGCATCAATGGATTCTCCGCCCTTCTGAGCCATTGCGGGAGCGGCACAGAGAACAGCGGCAACAGCCACAGGGGCAATCAACTTACGAAGGTTAAAGAACTTCATTACTTAGCCTCCGCGGGAATAAATACAGGGATTGTAACCAGACGGGGAGCAGTCTTGCCCTCGGCCACCTTCATCACGTCCTTCAGGACGGTACGCATGGCCAGGTCGTCAGAAACATTCTTCCACTTATAGGCACCCTTATCGGTGCGGGTCAACCAAAGAACGTCGTTACCGTCGTTGCTCACAAAGATGGCGGCCACGGCACCATAACGCATGAACTTGCCGGCAACGTTGCGTGCATCCACCTGCAGGAATCCGTTCCACACTTCGGTGGTGTACCCAAGGCGGATTCGGTCATAGAAAACTTCCAAGGTGCGGTTGAGGCCATCGTCAGCCTCGATCAGGCTCTTATGAAGCTGATTGGCGATTTCCTTAATGCTGGTGACCGTTTCCTCGTTGCGGTACGGGAAATCGGACTCAAACACGGGAACCAGTGAATCGATAACCTTAGCCAGGGATTCATTGTATTTGGCCTTGCGGTTTTCAAAGTACTTGATGGTACCGGCGGTCTTCTGGCGTGCTTCAGCCAAATTCTTGATTTCGGCCTTGAGGGAATCGATTTCGGCCTTCAGGGTCTTATTCTGGGTAGCAAGAGCCTGAACTTTCTTGCGACCAACTTCCACAAATTCGGCGTGGCGCTTCTTTTCGGCATCGTGCATGGATTTTTCGCGGGCAGTTTCGGCTTCCACCGCCTTAATCTGACGACGGACGCTTTCAACCGTTTCTTGGGCACCGGCAAAAACGCCAGTCAAGCACAAGCATAGACACAACTTGGTCAGTAAAGAGAACTTCATAACCTAAAAATACAAAGAACCATTGCGTAAAATGCAGAAATTCTCAAAAAAAACGGAATTATAAGCAATTAAGAACAAACTTCACCCCGATAGGCAGAAAATCAGGCGGTCTACTCCCCTAAACGCAAAAAAATCCGCAGAAAAACTGCGGATTTTTTCGAATTTTTGACTATTCCAGGGGAATTCTCCCCTCAAATCTTACTTGCCCTTGGAATCCTTGAAGTACTGCGGAGTATTCTTGGCGCCAGCCTTCTTCAGAGCCTTGATCAGACGGGTGTAACCTTCGTTGGTTGCCCAGTCCAGAACAGAGTAGCCCTGACCGCACTTGGCGTTCACGTCAACACCCTTACCAATGAGGAACATCATAGCGTCATACTGACCGTTCTTGACAGTCCAGTGGATGGGCATATAACCATCGGCGCTACGGGTTTCCAGGGAAGCACCGGCGTTGGCGAGGATTTCCAGCATGTCGACCTTACCAGCCTTAGCGGCCAGGAGAACTGCGGTACCCAGAGTCTGGGGATCAGCGCCTTCGGCCTTCAGCTGAGTGAGGAGGCGGGAAACAACTTCCTTGTTGCCCATCATGACAGCGTTGTCGATAACAGCTTCGCCGTTACCGTTGCGGACGTCAGCCTTTGCACCATGGGCAAAGAGGTAGTCCAGAACAACCATGTTACCCTTGTTGGCAGCGATAGCAACAGCGTTGTTGCCGTTGTCGGCGGGCTGGTCGATTTCGAAAGATGCCTGGAGGAACAAGGTCATCTTAGCGGTATCGCCATTAACAGCGAAGGAGACAAACTGGTTCGGGGTAAAGGCAATCTGCTGCTTAGTCAGATACTTACGGACGGAAGCCGGATCGTTAGGATCCATCTTATCGTCACAAGCCGTCAAAGAAAACATCAAACTGGCAGCGCAAAGGGCACCCAAAATCTTCTTGTTCATAATATTACAGCTCCAAATAGAGGTTTTTGCTTTTTATGACCGAAAAAATACACTTTTTTCACAAATAATTCACGAAAAATTTCAATTTACACGAAAAAAATTAATTTTTGTTTCATGTTTAGAAAGATTATAACGTTGAGCCTTTGTTCCCTTACCCTTGCCTTTGCCGACCGAATCGTCATTGATAATTCCATGGCGGCCGCTGAAAGGAGCGATATCCATGAATATGAAGACCGAGGATCATTCGGCCCTTACATTGAATTCAGCAACGTCAGCATGGGCAACGTGGATTACACCTACAAAGTCCACAACCAGAAATACAATATTTCAGTAGACAATTCATACATATACGGAGCTTCGGGAACCCTCCCCATTACCGGATGGTTCGACATCTACGTCATGGCAGGATACCAGTTCCTTGGCGTCAGCCACCACCCTGCAAACAGGGACAAGGTTATGAAGGATTTCGAGGCACTTTACGAAGACTATTTCGGCGACTCCCCCATCAGCAAGTCCGACATCGACGGCCGACATCAGATCCACACAGCCCTCTTCCAGTTGGGATTTGACCTGGCCTACCCTCTTATCGCAAGCTACAATTACCAGTTCATGTTCAAGCCCTATCTATTTGGAGCAGGTATATTCGGTAAGACCTTCTTCTCTGACAATACCCAGTTCCTGTCTCCGGTACTCTACGGCTACGCCTATGGCGCCGGCCTCCGAATCGCATGGCATGGGGCCTACATCTCTACCGGTCTCAAGAACAGCTACGAAACATTCCACACTAACTTCGAAAGAAAGACTTCCAAAGACAAGAGCGGTGACGAATTCAAGCTGGAATTGAATTCAAACTTCCAGCCGTTCCTCAGTTTTGGCATTACCCTATTCTAATTTTTTGGGGTAGTCAGACAGAAAAGGCGCCTGGTTCAAACCAGACGCCTTTTTCTAAACGCTAACTTTAAAAATTAGCCGTTATGATGTTCATCGTGATGCTTGCAGCCGCAACCGCCCTTGCCATCACAGTTTTCCTTGTGGCCTTCGCCGTGGCATTCGCAGTCAGGATCTTCGCCATGGCAGCAGTTTTCACCCTTACCGCAATGGCACTGATGCGGTTCAAAAGGCTTCAGTTCTTCTTCGGTAGCTTCGCGGACTTCGACCACTTCGATAGCGAAGTTCAGGTTCTTGCCGGCCAGTTCGTGGTTAGCATCGATAACAGCCTTGTCGCCATTGACGGACTTGACGCGAATGGGCATGGGACCTGCCGGAGTCTGGGCATAGAACTGCATACCGGCTTCAACCTTGTCGACACCCTGGAAAACGCTAACGGGAACTTCCTGAGTCATACGTTCGTCGTATTCGCCGTAACCTTCGGAGGGGATCACCTTGACGTCGAACTTGTCGCCAACTTCATGACCGACCATGGCCTTTTCGAGACCAACAACGATCATATGGGCACCCTGGATGTACTGCAGCGGGTCGCGGCCAGCGGAAGAGTCTATCACCTGACCTTCGTCAGAAGTAAGAGTGTAGTGCATCAGGACAACGGTCTTGTCAGCAATCTTCATAAAAATCCTTTATTTAATCGAGCTGCATTCTCGCAAGCCCGTCTTGTTCTAGTACGTTTGGCCTAATATAGAAAATTTTTAGGGTTCAGTCTTCATCAAGACCGGAACAAGCCGAATCAGGGCGGAACTTCCATTCTTCTGCGTCTGGGTCGGCGGAAGCTTGCTTCCGTACCCCTTATAGGTTAGACGGTCTTCACTGATACCCTTCATCTCAAGGAAATTGAATATGGAACGGGCTCGAGCTTCGGACAGTTCCTGGGCACGGTCAGGGCTAACATCGCTGGCACTGCACTGGATTTCTAGCATCATGGGATGCTTGCGCATTGCGGCAATCACGTCGCTCAGGGCTGTGTAGCTAGAGTGGACCAACGTCGTGTCCCCATGTTTGAACTTGATCCTCTGAGCCATGGAATTGAAGTTCAAGCGGGCATTCATGGGACAGCCTTCAATATCCACCACCACCTTGGCAAGAGTTCCCGGGCAATAGTCCATCCAGTCGGGGATGCCGTCATGGTCTGAATCGATGGCACAACCCAGCGAATCTACTGGTGCACCAGCCGGAGTTCTCGGGCACTTGTCTTCTTCGTCAAAGACGCCATCGTCATCGGAATCCACGCGGCAGCCATCGCTATTGACAGCCACACCTTCCTGAGTATCGGGGCATAAATCTCTCGTATCGGGAACACCATCCTTATCAGCATCATTGGGGCAGCCGAACTGGTCTACAATTTCACCCGACAGGGAATTAGGGCAGCGGTCATATCCATCGGGCACGCCATCCTGATCAAAATCCAAGGGGCAACCCATCAAGTCAATCGAAACATCGGAGGGTGTGTCAGGGCATTTATCAACGTCATTGGGAATGCCGTCATGGTCCTGATCCAAAGGACAACCTGTACTGTCTACAGGATCACCGGGAATGGTATTAGGGCATTTATCGTTGTTATCATCGATTCCATCGCCATCGGTATCCAGCATACATCCTGTGGAATCCACAGCAAATCCCTTTTTCGTGCCAAGGCATTTATCCAAGTAGTCCGGCACTCCGTCATGGTCAAAGTCCAGAGGGCAACCATCTCGACCGACGATTACACCGAGAGGCGTTCCAGGGCACATATCCACGATGTTCAGCACACCATCGCGGTCTTCATCCACAGGGCAACCACGAGCGTTCACAACCTGATTACGGCCTGTATTAGGGCACAGGTCCTTACGGTCTATGACCCCGTCACCATCGTCATCATGCCAGCTAAAATCAAAAGTCTTGCTCAAGGTTATGCCCATTGAAACCGTAGGGCTACCCGATATGGTAAAGTCTATATCCGAAGAAGAATTTTCAAGATGAACTGGCAATCCATTATCAAGATCGTCGGAACGGAAGTAATTGAGGCCTACGTCGGCGAATACTGTCAGGAAGGCGTCATGAGGCAAATGCAACTTGAGGGCAGGAGTAAAGCGGAACGGACTGTTCAGCACACTGCGATGCACATGGGAAGAACGTATGGGGCTCTCGCCGGACATTTCCAAAATCAAGGTTAGCATTTTTTCTGGGAAAATATTGAAACCGCCGCCCCACAGGACAAACGTTTCGTCAGCACCCACTTCTTTTAAAAGAGCGGCATAGCTGTTAAAGGTAACAAACTCTCCACCGACAATCGTCAAGTAGGCATTCGCCCCCACAACCCAGTTGCCCGCCGTATACGCATAAGACGAACCGTCACGTTCTATATACCACCGATGTCTCGGTCTAAAGCCTTTATTTTCAATACCGGTAGGCGCGATGATTTCACTCCCTAGGCCAAGATAAATCCAGTCAGATAAAGGGAACGAAATTTTGCCAGCAACCTGAATGTCACCCAGTCCAAGTCCATTAAAATCATCACCGGGAATGTCCCCGTCGTAGTGGAACGGTACAGAAAAGGACAAATCCAGATTATCCAGGACACCAAACGAAACAAACAAATTCTCGTCGTTTGACGGAGTATTCCTGCCAAGGTCAACCTGTTTACCGTCTGCGGTATAGTACCCTTCCATGCTGGCAGTTTCACCATTACTGACCATTTCAAAACTGCCTGAGACAAAAAGGTATCCCTGGCCAAGTGTCATGGCAGAAGGGGCGTGCAGACCGCTTTCAGACTGGGCCAAGCCAATCTGAGCCAGTGCACAGGACACGCAAACTGCAATGAGGAGCAGGAGTTTTCTCATAAGACCCCTAGAAGTTAAAAATTTTTGGAAACGCTCACGAGGCCTCCTTTTTAAATGAGTATATTTCTCCCCGAAATGAACGATACTCAAAAACAAAACGAAGAACAGATTGAAAGTGAAGATCGGAATGTCTACCCTTCCTGGCACCGCAAATCACAAAAAGCCTATTTTGTAAATAAAATTATCATCATCCTCCAAATCATAGCCGCCTTTGTCATGGCAGGCGTCATCTGGTTCGGAGTTGACCGTGTACTTCGTTAAGCAAGATGAAAAAATTTTTTCGCCATAAGATTTCTTTAGCAAGCACACTTTCTGCATTAGCAGTCCTTACCCTCACAGGCTGCGCCTCTAAGCCCGCACCGGTAACTCCTATAGTGGAACCGACTCCGCAAACGACGGCAGATACCACGAATGATTCCTATACGGAACAGGCTCTCAAGGAAAAAGTTTCCGACGCTATCGCCTCGAGGCCATCATGGACGTACTACCAGTACGCATTGCAGGCTATGGAAAATCAGGAGTGGCTTTTGGCAAGACATTACCTGGACGAATCCCTTAGGCAGCTCGTTTCTGAAAAGTACGATTCCACCTACAAGAATATTTCGTTCCAGGAAGACTCCCTCTATAGAGCCACCATGCCACAGCGCATCGTCTCGGCACTTGATGAAGTGTACCCCAACGTTGCCGAAATGGGAGAAAGCGCCGAAAATTTCGTAAGGAACGAAGTTTCAATTGAAGGCATTGACGATCTTGACGAAAACCAGGCCGACAGCGCCGCTCTGCAAGTCATTGAAAGTTTTTTGGATACCGTTGACCTAAAACAGTTCTCCCTGCCGGTGGAATTCAACGACCGCGTCATGCAGGAAATCTACTACATGACCAACCAGGCCCGGTCCTTCATGTCCGGCTCCCTGAACAGAAAGACCGCCTACGATTCCCTGATCTACGCCCAGCTGGATGCAGCCCAAATGCCGCGGGACTTGATCTACCTTTCCCTGGTGGAATCTGGATTCAAGGTTAAAGCCTACAGCCGCGCCAAGGCATCTGGCATGTGGCAGTTCATTCCCGAAACCGGCAAGCGCTATGGTCTTGAAGTAGACTACTGGGTAGATATGCGCCGCAACCCGGAAAAGGCGACAAAGGCGGCCCTCAAATATCTTAAGCGACTGCACGATGAATTCGGCGACTGGCTGTTGGCCATGGCCGCCTACAACTGCGGTGAAGGCCGTGTCCGCAGACTGGTCAAGGAAATGAAGGCAGACTCCACTAGAGATTCCAGCCTTGCCGTCACTTACTGGGAGTTGGACCTTCCCAAGGAAACCATGCGCTATGTTCCCCGTATTCTTGCAGCCATGGTGGTCGGTCACTTCCCCGAGCAGTACGATATGATTGTGGAACCGCAACGTCAGCCGGACTTTGATACGGTAACCGTTTTCGATTCATTCCCTCTCGAAGAAGTTGCAAACCTTCTGAAGGTCAAGGAAGACACCCTCCGCAGCCTTAACATGGAACTGGTAAAATGGTGCACGCCCCCCAACAAGGACTCCTACCTGTTGCGTCTGCCTGTCGGTACAAGAGCGGCCTTCGTTGACGGCTATGACAAGATGGAGAAAAACAACTTCTCCAGCTGGCACCACCACAAGGTTAAGCGAGGCGAGAATCTGGGTTCTATCGCCAGGATGTACGGCATCAAGGTTTCAGAACTGCAGCAAGCCAACGACATGAAGAACACCCGCATCAGGGCGGGACAGTCCTTGCTCATTCCCATCAGGATTACGCCGAAGCCCAAGTCGGCCTCTTCTGCCAGAAAGAAGCCTGAAAAAGTCCGCACTTACGTGGTCCAGCCCGGCGACAATCTGGCCTCGATCGCCCGCAAGTTCGGAACCTCCCAGGAAAACCTCCGCGCCTGGAATTCCATGGACGCCGCCTCTTTCGTAAATGCAGGCGACACTGTTTTCGTTTCGAAGCCCGAATTGAAACCGACCGCCGCAGTTGCCACCACTCCTGTTGAACGTCCGAAGCTGGCCAAGGGTGAAAAGTACGTGGCAAAGTCGGGAGACACCTATGCCGCCATCGCCAAGTCCTACGAAGTTCCCGTGCTTTTGCTTCTGCAGGCCAACAACGGATTCAAGAAGCGTCTTGCCGTCGGCGATTCCATCGTGATTCCCGAATTCAAGCACACGCCTTCCAAACCGGCAAAGCAGGCCAAGAGCGCCGAATACAAGAGCGAACGAAAGTCTAATTCCGCAGAAAAGCTGACAGTCTATACAGTCAGACCTGGGGATAACCTTACCGCCATTTCCAGAAAGTTCTCGACCACGGTACAAAGAATCCAGGAACTCAACGACATGGGCGCCAACACGGTTATCGACGTGGGACAAAAGCTTAAGGTTCCTGCGGCACCCCAAAAAGAAATGCAGCCATCCGAAGAAGATGACCGCATTCATGAAGTTCAGAAAGGCGAAAGCCTTTGGGACATCGCCCGCCAGTACAAGGTTACCATCGAAGATATCGTCAAATGGAATAACCTCAACGACACCAAGGTACGTGCAGGCGACCGCTTAAAAATCAAGCGCTAGATTACTCATACTGAGGCATGGTCCATACAGTCGGCATGGACGGTTCTTCAGTATTGGAGTGATCCAAGTTGAAGCCCTTCTTGGCATCGAAACCGCTAACGACACCCTTAATGCCTGTCAGGCATTTTTCAGGTTCGCTACAAGCGGTATTCTTGATCAGAAGCACATTGCCATAAACATCCCAGACACCGGAATTGTTAAGGACGGTGGTGTTGCCCTTCTTGGAGTCGACACTGTACTTGCCGGAATCCTTCAACGTCAAGGTCCAGTCATAACCGTCCTTGTCGGCAACCCATTCGCCAGCAATCTTCTCGTGATTAATAGCTTCATACTTGTTGCTGGAAGACTTACAAGTCTGCTGACCACCAGTGGCGTCATCCATAGTATAGTCGGTACCCACAGTCATGGTCACCAGCGGCAAATAGGAATCCTTTTCGATAAAGGTCGGAAGCATCAACAACTTGCTGCGCTGGATATCATAGTAACCAGCTTCCCATTCATCACCGGATTCAGCAACGTAGCGGCCTTCGTAGAAGGAATACTTAACAGTTGACTTTTCCTGTTTGCATTCCAAGGTCAAGCCATTCAACTTGCTACCATCGGAAATCACGTTTTCAGAAATTTTAACCTTAGCCGTTTTCAGGTCGGCATACTTGCTACCGTTCAGGGAATACTGAAGCTGGTCTTCGCTGTTCACGATGAACTTAATAGTAGCACCCTTCTTGAACAATTTCTGCAGGGAATCGGCAACGGCGAAATCAGCACCCAGGAAGCTGCCGTTCTTGCCTTCTTCAGAAAATTCCAGGACACCGTCCTTGAAATCAGAGCGGAAAGCCACCCATGCGGTATCGGGAATCCACAAGGAGAACACACCCAGCTTGGAGCCTGTAGCCAAGTAAAGATCTGTACCAAACAGGGGAAGAGAATAATTCTTTTCCAGGTCTTCCAGAGTGGCAACACGTGCGCCCTTAGGCAGGTCACCCTTTTCTTCCTTTGCGGAAGAGGAGGATTCTTCTGCTACAGAGGAGGAAGATTCTTCGACGCTGCTGGAGGAATCTTCTTCACGTTCAACATTGGAAGAGCTGCTATCACCGCCACAGGCAGTAAAGGCAAGAGACATGGCTGCTGCAGCAGCAAAGACGGATAATTTCTTCATTGAAAAACCTCAATTTTCTTTTCAACAAAGAATATAAACTAAAAATTTACATTATGCAAAGGGGTTTCCCGGATTATACCCCAAATCGCGGCGTGCGGAGTCAATTTCGGGAACAGCATCATAAAGAAAGCCAGCCAGAGCCTGTTCTGCCGTTACGGGACGGCCCCCAATCCAGCTTTTCAGTACAGCCACCTTTCGGGCAATCCACCAGGGAATGGGAATCATCAAATGTCGCTTGCCAGCGGCAGCCAATATTTTTTTAGCCATTTGAGCCATGGATATGGGAGTGGAGCCAGCCAAAGCGTAAGTCTTGCCACGAGTATATTCCGAAAGACCAGCCGCCACGATACCCTTTACAAGGTCAACGCTCCGGACCGGACGCTTCAAGGACTTTCCGCCCCCCGGTAAAAAATAAACAGGGAAACGTTTTACATAGGCGGCAAACATATTGTATTCAATTCCGCCACCATCTCCGATTACAAGGGTAGGACGCACAATGGTCCAACGCAAGCCGTGTTCCCCTGCGGCCTTTACATAGGACTCCCCTTTTAATTTACTTTGTCCATAAGCAGTCAGTATAGGATAAGTAACGGATATACTGGAAACATACAGAAAACGTTTAACCTTTGCTTCAAGAGCCGCGTCAACAACGTTCTTGGTCCCCTGAAAATTCACAAAGTCAAAGGCACCCGCTTTTGTAGAAAGAAGTATTGCCGCCAGGTGGTAAACCACGTCTACCCCATCAAAGGCTGCTCTCATGGTTTCGGGTTTAGTAACATCCCCATAAAAAACTTCAACTTCCTTCGGCAACGAACTAGCCAAAGTATCGCCCGGAAGAGTCAAGACACGCACACACACATTCTGTGCCATGAGTTCCCGACATAGCGCCTTCCCTACGACGCCAGCACCCCCCGTCACCAAAGCAAGCATTGCTAGGCTTCCAGCAAATACCGGATATCTTGAACCTTGCGGGCAAGGTTTTCATCGATACCCATCTGCTTTTTCAAAGACTGGATGGCGGCGATAACTGTGGCGTAGTCACGGTTGAAAGTTGCCCCAATATTCTGGAGAGATTCCGTCGTCATTTCACGGCAAAGGAACATGGCCACCTTACGGGGCAAGGCAATGCCTGCATCCTGGCGCTTGCTCCCCAAGGAAATCAAGTCCGTTTCAAATTCAAAAGCCACCGTTTCGGCAATGCTCTTCAAGGTCAACGCCTCACGAGCAGAGGAATCGTTAGGTGCAGTCAAGCGACGTACCGCATTCAAATCCAGATTTTCCTGACAGAAACGGTTCATGGCGCCAAGCCAATGAAGCATACCTTCAAGTACACGAACATTCTGACGACGCGGAATAGAGAGGAATCTATAGATTTCTTCCCTGTCTCGATCTGCAAAGGGAACAGAAACACCCATCTTCTGGATAAGTCGCATTCTTGTCTGCAGATCAGGTTCATCAATTCCTACGGCGACACAAGATTCAATGGGAGCCAAAAGCTTAGTGGATATACAGCGGATTCCCGAGGAAACGCATTTCTTTGCATCTTCCTTGGTATCTGCGATGGTAAACTTTGACGGATGGCAATCGCAGGAAAGGACAACCTGCTTACCCACTGCACGAAGATGACGAATCAGGATCGCAAGGCGTTCCTGGGACCGAATACCCCTTTCAAGTAGCTGGACATCATCCAGCAGGAGGATATCGCAATTTTCGTACTTATCCTGAAAGGCTTCGGCCAGCTCACGCACGTTTCCCGTTTTCTTTTTCAGAGCATTGGCCGTTGCTGTCGCATCACGCAAGAAATCATAGGCGTGGCAGTAAACAATCCTTGCCTCGGGACGATTCTTCTGAATACTTGCGGCAATGGACTGCAAAAGATGTGTTTTACCAAGGCCAGAATCGCCATATACAAACAGCGGATTCAAGGCAGGGTCGCCAGGATTCTCGGAAACAGATTTGCAAGCCTTATAGGCGGTCGAATTACTTTCACCTTCAATAAAATTCTCAAAGGTATAGGCCGCATAAAGATTTAGCTTAGGTCTACGTTTTACAACCTTTTTGGGGCGGGCAATAACAGGACGCGGAGGCACCGGGGCCGAAAAACTCATTTCGGGAACGGGAGCCGTGGGTGCCACCTGACGAATACGGTAATCAACAAATTCTGTGCCGAATACAGACCTGAAAGCCTTACGAAGAATGTCGCCGTAATGGGTATTGATCCAGTTTTCGCGCAGTTCGTCAGGAACGGTCAGAAGTGCATAGCCATCGCGCACCCCATCAAACCCGACTGCATCGAGAATAGTAAGCCCAAAATAGTCGTTGCATTCTTGACGCACCAAGTCCAGCACAGACTTCCAGGGCGACTCAACAACATCAAAAATAGAAACAGTATTCGACACGCAAAACCAAAGTAAGAAAAACTACAAACGTGGTCTAAAGTTAAGTAAAGGGCTCCAGGATTGAGCCCTTACCATAAATTTTTCTTATAAAACGCGTTTTTTCAATCAAAAAAGGCAAAAAAAAATTTTTACCTCAAAATCCACCGTTCTATCCAATTTACGCACTCAATTAATCACGCATCAATCAAAACTGCACCACACTAAAAAACACAACTTATCAACAGAAAAATTTTGAACTATCTCTTGACAAAAAAAACGCCCTTTCCAAGGGAGCAAAAAACATCTAATCTTAAAGCATATAAAAAAATAACCTGCCCTTTTTAAGCAGATTTCGCCATTTTTTACGGAATTCCTTGAAATTCAACGAGTTAGAACTATTGTTCTTCGTGGTGGTCCATTTTAGACTGAAGAGTCTCGATCCGGTGTTCCAGCATGGCCTCGATTTCAGGCAGAAGGCGGTCCTTAATGCGATCCAGATACAGGCACTGGAGCTGAATCATACGATTGCGGTGCTTGCCGGCATGTTCCTGAATCCAATGGCTTACGGCAACCTGACGGTCAAGCATTTTCTCTTGCAGAGTCTGCCTGATATAGGTGGTCTGCACGGCCATATAACGCTGCATATTAAAGGGAAGCTTATATGTCCTGATGAACTGCTTTAGTAGTTCCAGCAGGGAAAGATGCTGATCCTTATGTTCCTGGATGAATTTTTTCAGTTCATCCAGGTGGCTGGCAAAAAACGGAACAATAGCCTTATCATCAATTTGATAAAGCTCTAGCTCGTCCTGTTTTTTGGTAGCTTCGTCTACGGCCATGCTTTAAATTTATCAAATATTCCTATTTATTGGGGAATTTCTTCACAAAAAAGCAGAATTTAGCATTTTCAGAAGAAATTTTTACACCTTCCGGTAAGAAGATTCTTCCCTCAGTTCCCGGATTCAGACGGTCGGCAGCGCCTCCCCTAAAATCATTCATGGAAACCACTTCACAGGGGGCCATTTCAGAGGGGGTCATCAACAACAGGGAATCATCCATCGTAAACGGATTCTTCACATTGACGCGGCAGGAACGGGTATCAGGGTCATAATCAAGAACCTGGGCAGCCACACAACCGGCATCGGCGTCCAGATGGGTCGATTCATAGTTCTGGGGCAGCGGTCCCTTCATGAAACCCGTCATAAAACCACGACCGTCCAGGAAGGAAATCGCCTCGCGAGCCACATCGGGAATACTCATTTCCTGACCGGCCTGGGCCTGGGCATAGCAGGCGTCAATGGCAAGACGGTAGGCGCGAACCACCTGACTCAGATAATAGACAGACTTGGTTCGGCCCTCAATCTTGAAAGATTCCAGATTGTTCTTCATCAATTCGGGAATCACATCCATGGCGCAAAGATCACGGCTGCTCATGAAATAGGTACCCCAGGTATCCTCATCCAGAGCGATGGGATCCAGTTCCGGGCGGTCTGTACGCTGCAAGGTGAAATTGCCTTCATGTTCGCGGTAATCTTCCACCTGAGGACCTTCATTGGCATATAGGCGGTAAGGCATGCGGCAGGAGTTGTCACAGGCACCCTGATTAGCGTCACGATGAGTCACCCAGTTAGACAGCATGCAACGGCCAGACATGGACATGCATACAGCACCATGCACGAACACTTCCAGTTCAAGCCCCGGATTCTTTTCCTTGATTTCAAGGACTTCGGGCAGGCGAAGTTCGCGGCTCAGAATCACGCGGGTACAACCCAAATCATGCCAAAATTTTGCCGTAATGTAGTTCGTGGTGTTGGCCTGTACAGACACATGAACTTCTACGTTGGGGCGCACCTGGCGAAGCCAACCGATAATACCGGCATCGGCAACGATAAGCGCATCGGGGCCCTTGTCGATTGCGGCCAGAAGAGCGTTCTGGAAAGCCTCCACCTTGGTATTGCGGGCAATAACGTTACTGGTCAGGTAGAATTTCTTGCCCAGCTTATGAGCGTATTCAATACCTTCTGCCAGATCATCCAGATTCTTAAAACCATTTTCACGAGCACGCAGAGAGAAAGCGGGCTGCCCAGCGTATACGGCGTCGGCACCATAGGCAAAGGCATACTTCATTCGGGTCAGGTCCCCGGCAGGGGCAAGGAGTTCAGGCTTGATCATAGGAGCTTACCACTTAAATCCACCGCGGAGGTAGACTTTTTCATCGTTGAACAAAGTTATTTCGGCCAGATAGAACAGGCGTTCGCCTTCGTAGCTTACAGACGGCGTCAGGGAATATTCCATCTTGGCACCATTCAGGAAATCCTTGTGAATTTTCATATGGTCCACACGAGGCGTGGTATCATTCAAAGCACTACCATAGTCCGTTCCCTTCCAATACCAGGTATTACGGAGGGAAGCGAAAATGCGGTGGTCCAATCGACCATAAACAGTCCAGTCAATAGTCTGACTGTTAGGGCCGTTCTGATTGCCAATGGGGCGACCAAGATGAGCCAACTGGGCCGTGTTCTTGTGGAAATGAGAATAGACGTAAGGTTCGATGCGGGCGTATTCCGCAATGGTACCAGCTTCCAGAAGATGTCCCTTTATAACAAAGTCATGAGCCCCCTGAAGGCCTGCCATCCAAGCCCACTTGGCCTCGATATTGTCGTTCTTGACCAGGCTTACCGGGCTTTCCATATCATCCAGGAAGAATTCCGTATACAGACGGACTGACCTAAAGAGACGATAGTTGAAATCAAAGGACAAGGAACCATTATTGCTGTCTTCGGAGTAGTTGCCCTTTTCCATGAACAGCGGAGCCGTAGGAACAAAGAGCCAAGGCTTCATATTATCGTACAGCATCTGCAGTTCACTGATGCCGAAAGTGCCGTTCCCTACAGCAAGTTCGTAACGATGTCCAAACAGGTTGCGGCTTTCATCCTTATTCTTCATACTCATACTGGAGTAGATACGAAGATCGGCATAGAAAGATACAACGCGCAACGGACCAAAGGTCAAATCCATGGTCAACATGTTGTACGGGAGCGCAAACTGATTTAAGGACAAGTTATTGTAATAGCCGGGGCCCCAGTGCAAGACATCTCGACCTAAATCCAACCTGAACCAGTCATGATTAAAGGCGAAGTGTGTTCTGTAGCGGGCATAGCTTGTATATTCGATACCGGAGTTGTTCTCCTCTTTCTGAACTTCCAGGAATTCGCCGTCAAAAGATTTCGGATTGGATGCAGAATGGCCTTCATCATAAATGCGGGCATCAAGAACAAAATCAACAGAATCCGCAAACCCCCGCAGATAGATTCCACCATCAATGCTGGGCCAAACGGTATCACCCAAGGCCTCACCACCGCGATAATCCAGGCCACCCACCAGTGAAACGGCCAAGGCAATTCTCGGTTGGGCACTATCAGCACTACGTCCCTTTCCTAAAATGGATCCGCCGTGGACGTTATCATAACCCAGAAGAGCATTGCCTTCGGTCTTCAGGAAATTCTTGCGGAAGGTGGTATCGCGACGCGGGTAAGAGAAGAACTGACGTCCCTCCCCTGTTGTCACCTGATGCAATTCAAACAGCATGGGTGAATTTTCAAGCAACCGCAAATTGCGAACGTTTTCAGGAGCTACGACAGGAGATGCAGCAAAAGCTGAAACAACTAGGCTACAACAAATGGCCCAAAGACAAATGGGTTTCAAGAAATAATGTTTCATAGATGTTGATTTTTCAAGAATCGTGGACCATAAATTTAGTTTTTTTCGTCCTGCTTTTCTAGGGGACCAGTACGTTAACACGATTTCGGTCATTTTTGTTCCACCTGGAACAATTCATCCCATTTAATAGTAGGCTTACCATAAAATTCATCATTTTATTTCATCTAGACAATTCAATCAAAACATATCTTTCAAGGCAGTGTAAGGAAAACTCAATTCAAAGGGCTATTATGACATCAAGGAAGTTTTTGGGTATTTCGGCTTTCGCAAGCCTCTCTTTCGGTCTAATGGGCGGCTGTTCAGACAGTTCCGTCGATGCAAACACTGCAGAAGTACTGGGTCAGGGCGGAATCGAAGCCGGCACACAGAGCCTGTGCGGTGATTTGATTTCTCTGTTTGATGAAACCAGCAACACGACCTATTGCTTCGATGCAAACAACCAGCTGCAATATTTTGTAGACGCCGCAGGAAACACCACCAACGCCACCATCGGAGATGCAACACAAACCACTCCTTCTGGCGATCCGTCCATTGAAAATCCCAGTCCCGATATTCCGGCGACCAAAGTATGCGTCGATCCCGTTGACGGAACCGTCGCCATCAACACTGTCATTTCTAGCGCAGATGGCAGCACCTACATGTACGACGCCAACTGCAACAAGATTATCTTGACCCAACCCACGGCCGGCACCCCATCTACCGACACGAACCCCATTGAGGGTACGGACACTCCCGCTTCCAGCACAAGCGTCGCAGAAAATCCGGTTGGGGCCGCCAGCTCCTCTTCTACAGGCATAGCCGTTTCTAGCGGCAGCTACGAATCCGCCTCCAACGGGAACTCCCCCACCATTACCTACGCTACATCTGGCGCAACCCTCACAAATGACAACGGCTGCGTTACTGTAAACGGAGGCGAAGTAGAAATCACCTGCGCCGGCGAATATGAATTTAGCGGTAGCTACAAGGGAGCCGACGCCCAGATCCGCGTCAACTCCCCCAAGGCAGATTCCGGAGTCTACCTGAACCTTCGCGGTCTCACACTCGAAAACACCGCAGACGCTCCCATTTACGTGCAACAGGCAAGCAAGACTTTCGTAGTTGCAAAAAGTGAAACCGTCAACACCCTAAGCGACGGAAACACCCGCACCAAGACCCATACCTACGTCAACAGCAACGGCGTTACTAAAACAGACACCACAAACGCAGCCATCTACTCCAAGGACGACATGACCTTCAAGGGAACCGGCACCTTGAACGTCACCGGCAACTACAATAACGGCATCCAGAGTTCCAACGATCTCCGCTTCCGCGGCGAAACCACCATCAATGTCACCGCCAAGAACAACGGCATCAAGGGCAAGGGCCTCGTAGATGTTGAAAAAGGCAACATCACCATCATAGCCACTTCCGGCGATGGCATCAAGAGCGATGAATGCACCGTAAACGGAAGCGATACCACTATTATTGAAGGCAAGGGCATCGTAAGCATCAAGGGCGGCTCCATCAACATTACCAAGGCCGGTGATGACGGCATTCAGGCCTTCAACTATGTGATGATTTCCGATAGCGTCTCGGTTCCTTCCATCAAGGTGAATTCCACGGGCAAAGGCATCGTTTCCGAGAACCGCGTCTACATCAACGGCGGCGAAAACACGGTGACTTCCGGCGACGACGGCGTCCACAGCAATCTGAATATTGACTTCAACGGCGGATTTACAACGATTACCGCAAAGGGCAATGACGGAGTCCATGCAGACTCCTCCCTACGCATCACAAACGGTACCGTCTACGTGAAGGACTCCTACGAAGGTCTTGAGGCCTGGTACATCACCATCAGCGGTGGCGTTACTGACGTTTACGGTTCCGATGACGGCTGGAATGCAGCTGGTGGCAATGACGGTTCCGGCAACAGCACGCAGACTGGAGGCAACAACTGGGGCAATCGTCCCGGTGGATTCGGCGGAGGCATGGGCGGCATGGGCAGTTCCAGCGGACATCTTACTGTAACCGGTGGCGTACACTACGTAAAGACAGGTTCCGGTGATACCGACGGCATCGACTCCAACGGCGAACTGACCATTTCCGGCGGCGTCGTGGTGGTAGAATGCCAGATTAGCGGCGGCATGGGCGGTTCCTTCGACTCTGACGGCACAGCAACACTCACCACAAAGACACTTCTCGGCTTCAGCAAAAGTAAGTCCGAGGCGGGCACCAGCTACAACGTAAGCTTCAACACCAACGGCTACTACGGTAACTCCAGCATCGCTTTCAAGCCCACTACTTCCGGCAGCTACATCCAAGGCACCAGCCAGGTTTCTACCATAAGCAACATCAACAGTTATAGCAAGAACGTCACCTTCCCCAACGGAAGCACCGTTTACTACAACTAAGAAATTACCCTCCTAACCCCCAAAGGACCTTCCGATTCGTCGGAGGGTCCTTTTCCAAAAGCAGCGCACACCTCCCCCAGCAATCAAATTCCGCGCAGTTTACCCCTGAGGAAAACAAAAAAAACACCGGCTTTTAACCGGTGTTCTTTGCAAAATTTGCGGAAATATTCGCAAGGTCTAGAACGATTACATCCAGCCGCGATCAGAAGTGCCGGAAATACCGCGGATCTTAAGATCGAAGTCATCACGGTTGGTAGCGGCATTCATTGCAGTTTCAAGGGTAATCTGTTCGGTCTGATACAGTTCCAGCAAGGCCTGGTCAAAGGTCTGGCTCTGGTACTGCATATGACCATCAGCGATAGCTTCTTCAATAAGATCGTTCTTATCCTTGTCCTGGATGTACTCACGAACGGCACCGGTGTTCACCAGAATTTCTGCTGCGGGAACACGACCCTTGCCATCCTTGGTGGGCAGCAAGCGCAGAGAAATAATGCCCGCCAGAACTTCACCCAGAAGCAGACGGATTTCATCATGCTGGTGCGGCGGGTACATAGAAAGCACACGGTGAATAGTTTCAGTTGCGTTGGTGGTATGAATCGTAGCAAACACCATATGACCGGTATCAGCAGCGGTCATGGCAATCTGCATGGTTTCCAGGTCACGAATTTCGCCCACCAGCAAAACGTCAGGGTCCTGACGAAGAGCGGCACGAAGGGCATTCGCATAAGAAAGGGTATCTACGCCAATTTCACGCTGAGAAATAATGGCGACGTTATCCTTATAGAGGTATTCGATAGGATCTTCAACGGTAATGATGTTCACCGCTTCGCTCTGGTTAATGTAATCCAGCATAGAAGCCAAGGTGGTAGACTTACCAGAACCCGTCGTACCCGTCACCAGAATAAGGCCGCGCTTGGTCAAAGCCAACTTCTTGATGATTTCAGGCAAGTGCAGTTCTTCGAAGGGAGGAATCTTTGCCTTAATATGACGGATAACGATAGCGATGGAACCGCGCTGACGGAACACGTTCACACGGAAACGACCCATATCGCGGGCGCCCACAGCAAAGTCGCATTCCTTATTCTGTTCAAAACGCAGTTTTTGGTCACGATTCATGATATCATCCAGGAAGGAATCCATCATACCGCCATCGACGCGGATGTCGAAAGGTTTAGTCAGGGCACCGTTAATACGGTAGACCGGAGGTACACCCACGCGAATGTGCATATCAGAAGCCTTGCGATTCACCATTTCGCGCAAGAGCTGTTCAATACGAAGCTGAGCCTGTTCTGCCATTAGGTGTTACCTCCAAACTTGTCACGGAAAATCTTTTCAATTTCATCCTTACGGGCCGCAAGTTCCCGATCACCAGGTTCACGCTGAACCAGTTCCTGGTACATCTTGAGAGCGTCGGCATAAAGTCCCTGGTCAAAATAGATTTCTGCCAAGGTTCTAGTTCCCATGCTATCATCAAGATTCAGTGCGCCCCTTTCGATAGGAGCATCCGGATTCTTTACAAGGCCAGCAGTGATTTCATCGTCAGAGTCACCTGACATCAAGAAATCCATGCCGCTGCCAGTAGTCTTGGGTGTTTCGGTCAGCGCATCATCTTCCATGTCGAACAGACCCTTAAAGGCACCGGAAACTTCACTTTCCAGAGAAGCCAGGTCCGGATTTCCGGCAACGGGCTTTTCGACGAAAGAAACGTCTGCCTCAGGAGCAACTTCAGAAGGAGCCGCGGAACCAACCTCAGGGGCGACAAAATCATCATCGCCACCAAAAAGACTGTCGAAGGACTTATTCAAATCCGTTTCCAAATTACCCGATGCAGGATTCTGCAGAGATTCTTCTACAGCGGCAGTCGTGAGCTGCTGTGCGGATTCAAAATTCAAGTCAGACGATTCGGTTTCTGAATTCATGCCAGGCAAATCCAAATCATCGTCATCACCAAACATGGATGCAAATGCACCGCCCATTTCCTGAGCAATATCAGTAGATTCCTGTTTTTCGGAAACAGGGGCTTCGGGCATAGTCAATTCCGATTCAGCCAAATTAACTTGTTCAACAAGTGTATTTTCAGCCTTTTCCTCGGGCAGATCATCATCCGCGCCAAAGATGGAATTGAAAGCAGAACCAACTTCAGAATCGTCATCCATGAACGACATGGGAGAAGCGATCTGCGGATCGGAAGGAACATCCACTTCCGATACAAACTTCGGTTCTTCGGTAGTTTCTAGGGCAGGAACTTCAAATGTTTCTTCTGCAGCTTGTTCAGCCTGACCTTCGGCAAGCATGTCAACCGGAGCGTCGAAGGAGAGATTGTCATCACCGCCAAGAGACAGTTCAGATGATTCGCTGGACTTTTCAAAGAGATTTTCTTCGGGAAGTTCATCTTCACCGAAAATAGATCCAAAGGCGTCATCCACGCTCACAGGCTTATCGGCAGCGGGAGCGGCTGCGACCGGAGCCTCCGGTACGGCAGGAATATCAGACAAAGCGGAAATAGATTCAGACAGAGGTTCGTCTGACATGGAATCCAGAGATGTAGTGCTAAAGTCTGCATCGGCGGACTTTTCAAACATCGAGAAACCAGCCGGCTCGTCAGCAAGTTCGGCAGCAGGAGCAATTGTTTCTACAGGTGCTGCGGCTTCAACAGGTGCAGCCGGAGCGGCAGGTGCAGAACCAAATTCATCAGGAAGTTCATCTTCGCCGAAAATAGAATCAAAGGCATCGTCCACGCTCAAGGGCTTGTCTGCGGCAGGTGCAGCCGGAGCGGCAGGTTCTTCCAGAGCTGCAGGTGCAGCGGGTTCTTCGAAGGAAGTCAAAGAAGAGAAGGAATCATCGGCAAAAGAAGATGACTTTTCAAACAAGGAAGATTCTTCGGCAGCCGGTTCTACGGGTGCCGGAGCGGCAGGAGCTGCAGCAGAGGCTGCAGGTGCGGAACCGAATTCTTCAGGAAGTTCATCTTCACCGAAAATAGAATCGAAGGCGTCATCTACACTCAGGGGCTTGTCAGCAGAAGCTGTAGACTGGCTTTCAAAAATCTTGGATGCATTTGCTTCGGCAGCTTCATCCACAACAGATGCAGAGAAATCAGCAGCCTTGGGAGCAGGCATTTCTTCGGCTTCAAGATCATCATCTAGGCCGAACATATCCGACAGGGCGGCATTAACATCGTTGCCGGAAACATTGTCATCTGCAGGGAATTCTTCAATGGGCTTATCGATATCATCGTCAGCCCTAATGGAATCCATAACAGAATCAAGCGAAGCAGTCAGTTCATCGATTGCGGCATCATCACCGGAATCGCTGTTCGGAAGCATGGCGGCAAGAGCAGCAAACGGATCATCATCGTTAGACGAACTGCTCTCTGAAGCAAAGCCAAAACCAAAAGAGGAAGACTGTTCTGCAGGAGCGTCATCCTCCTGCATACCGGAGCTGAACAAACCCGACGAACCCATGCTTTCAGAAGCAACATCATCGTCAGAGGTTTCGCCGAAAGCTTCACCAAAGGCCTTTTCAAAGGAGCGGCCACCGGAGTTAGACTTTTCAAACAAGCCTCCCCCAAGAGATTCATCGTCAGCAGAATCATCAGGACCGCTAAAGAGTCCAGTATTAGAATTGGATTTTTCGAAAAGACCACCATCGGAGGATTCATCATCATTTCCGGATGACAGGGCATCAGAAAGATTGAAGTTCAGAGAATCGTCACCATCAGACGGAACGTCAAAGCCACCAGAAACTTCTTCGGTAGCGGCGCCAGCAACAGCAGCGGCTTCGGCCACGACTGCAGCCTCAGGAATGACATCGTATTCATCCTTCCAGAACTTGTTCAGGGGATCCATGTCATGGTAGCGACGGTAGCAGCGGTTACGTTCGGCGACATTTCCCAGGCGATCATAAGCGTCGCCCATAATCTTTTGGGCAGCCAGGTTAAACGGATCCATCACAAGAATGTTGGTGCATTCCTGTACGCAATCTTCAAATTCTTCTTTCTGAAAGAGAATCTTGGAACGAACAAGTCTAGCCGCAATATCACCAGGATAAAGGGTCAAACCACCGTTGACTCTCTGAAGAGCAGTGTCCAAATCACCTGCAGCAAGTTCCATATCGGCAAGCCAGGCAAAAATCTTGGACTTACTGTTTTTCTTGCCTACAGACTTTTTTAGAGATTCCAACGTCACCGCCATAAACACCTCTACAATTAGAGCAAAATTGCTTCGTCAGACAAAAGGACAGGAATTCCTTCACGGACAGGGTAAACCCTAGAACCGTCAGCAGTAATCAAAGCCTCGGTCAAGGATTCAGTAATTGTTTCACCCCCCACATTCTTGAGGGTTCCGGCAGAAATAGCACTATTCAAGGCAGAAAGACGTTCGCTATCTGCCAACTTGAGGGCTGCACGAGTTTCGGGGCAGCAAATAATATCCAAAAGCTTAGAATCTAACATAAGACCTTTATTACCAATTACTTACACAAAAATAATATCATTTCGCGAAAACGTTGTAGACCTAATGGAGGTATTTAAGGTTTACAAGGGCATAATCGCCATCTTTTCCGTTTCCTATGAGCAAAAA
This sequence comes from Fibrobacter sp. UWH6, assembly GCF_900142465.1. Taxonomy (NCBI): domain Bacteria; kingdom Pseudomonadati; phylum Fibrobacterota; class Fibrobacteria; order Fibrobacterales; family Fibrobacteraceae; genus Fibrobacter; species Fibrobacter sp. UWH6. The sequence continues at coordinate 163,131 of NZ_FRAX01000006.1, read as the reverse complement.
CACACGTAAACCCAACTTTTCAAGCCAATTTACGTCGTAGGGCTCACAATATCCAGAGAAATTGGACACCACCAGAAGTTCGCGGCAGCCAGTTCGATTGCAAACAGACTCCATACTGGAAAGGGGGCCCAACAGGTGCTGACGATTGCTTTCGGAAACCGCCTTAGGGTCATTGGATACGCAACCCAGAATTTCGATACCGGGAATCACGTTGTAACGGTCAAACCAGTTGTCCAGAGAATCCTGGGAGCCGCCCAGCAAAATGGAACGATGACGTTTCTTGGCAAAAATGCGGTAGAAATAGTTTATCCAGAAAGCCACACGACGCCAGGCCTTGAGGGCCAGGGGGATAAATAAGCAGGACACTTCCAATTCAAGCAGAGCGTGAATAAAGTGACTCTTAGCGCTAGGCATGTCGTCCAGAGGCAACAAATAAGGCAAACAGACTCCTGCCACAGCCAGTATATTTAGAGGTAGCAGAAAGCGGATAAATCTCTCCCCCTTCAAACTACCGTTAGCGTACTCCCCCCTAAAGGTAAGGAAGACGATATTGATCAAGGCTACAACACCCGCAATCAACCAGCCGTTTTCAAAATGGACGTTGGCCACAAGTCCCCACAGAGCCACCACACCCAAATCCAGGAAGATTTTCCAGAACTTTGGAATCAGGCGGGAGAACATTCCCACAAAGGCAGCAAACAGGATACCCAAAGTCACAAACAGTGTCGGCACAAAGTACAAGTCCTTATGCTTCTTCACGAAAATAATCATGGCCTTGTAGAAATCCACATAGGATTTCCAACGGCGAGTCTTGCAGCTCTGTCCCTTGAAATGAAGGATATTGGTTGCCGGAGTGTAATAGTTCTTGAAACCAGCCACTTTTGCACGGAAGCAAAGGTCCAGGTCCTCACCATACATGAAGAAGTCTTCATCAAAGCCCTTCAGCTGTTCGTACAAGTCACGACGCATGCAGAAGAAGGATCCGCTGATGGCATCCACTTCCGTAACCTCTTCGGGGTCGGCGTAGGTCATGTTGTAGGAAGCAAACAGCTTGCTCTTGGGAAACAAGGCGGCCAGCCCCACCGTCTTTGAAATGGCAGAGAACGCCGTGGGGAACGAACGGCGGCAAGCCAATTGCAGGGAACCATCCTCATTCAGGATACGGCTGCCGGCAAGACCCGTTTCCGGATGTTCCTGCACGAATTCCAGCATCTTGCGGAAGGAATCCTTGGAAACGAGAGTATCCGGATTGATAAAGAACAGATAGGGGTTGGTAGCCGACTTTACAGCAAGATTACATCCCTTACCAAAGCCCAGATTTTCCTTGGAATCTATCCACAGGACTTCAGGGAAGAACGCCTTGATTTCTGCAGATATGGGTTCAGGCGAACCATTGTCCAACACAATGACCTGGGTATCCAAGCCTTCACTTGCGTCACGGACGGACTTTAGACAGGCAGGAATAAAGTCACAGGAATTGTAGGCGACAATAATAACGGAGCAGGAATAATCTACAGCCATGGAACACCCTTGTTTAGATTATGCCAAACCCAGACGCAGCTTAAGGACCAGGAAGAATGCTTCAGAAATAATGCCACCGCTCATCTTGGAAGTGCCGCGGGTACGGTCGGTAAACACGATGGGAATTTCCTTGACGGTAAGTCCCTTCTTCCAAATCTTGAAGGTAGTTTCAATCTGGAAGCAGTAGCCATCGCTCTTCATCTTGTCCAGGTTCAGAGCCTGCAGGGCGCTACGACAGTAGCACTTGAATCCACCGGTAGCATCGCTAATGGGAAGACCAGTTGCAATACGGGTGTAGACATTAGCGCCATAGCTAAGAATCAAACGCTTCAGATCCCAGTTGACCACGCTAATCTTACGATCCAGATAACGGCTACCCAGCACAAGGTCAGCACCATTTTCTGCAGCTTCCAGGAAGCGGTTCAAGTCGGCAGGATTGTGGCTAAAGTCGGCATCCATTTCAAAGACGCGTTCGAAGTCACGTTCAAGAGCCCACTTGAAGCCAGTCACATAAGCAGAACCCAGGCCCATCTTGCCGGGACGGCGAAGAAGATGGATGCGGGGATTCTTTGCAGCTTCCGCTTCAACCATGTCTCCGGTACCATCGGGAGATCCATCGTCCACCACCAGGATTTCCAGGCATTCGTTCTGCTTCAAGATAGCAGACATGATCAGCAGGATATTTTCCTTCTCGTTGTAGGTGGGAACAATTACCAAACTCTTAGGATAAGACATGCTTTTGTACTCCAAAACGTTTCTAATCAAAAATCAACAGTTAAAATAACAAACATTACTTGTCGTTAATGGATTCCGCCACAGGATAAGTCTGTTTCTTGTTTCCATTCATCATTTCACCAAGAAGCCCAAGACTAAAGAACTGCACGCCCATGACCAGGGAGAAACCGCCAGCCAGCAAGAGGGGGCGAACATGCAGGGCGCCCAACTTAATCCATTCATAGCCGAAGTAGCCACAAATGCCAAAACCGGCCAGCATAAAGATCAAGCCAAGCAAGCCAAAGAAATGCAAGGGCTTTGCGGCAAAGCTGCGCAGGAACATGAGAGAAAGCAAATCCAGGAATCCAGAAACCAGACGGGAAACGCCATACTTGGAAACGCCATGAACGCGTGCTCGATGAGCCACAGGCATTTCGGTAATGCGGAAACCCTGCCACTTGGCCATCACCGGAATAAAGCGATGGAAATCGCCATACAGGTGAATGAAGCGGACCACGGAACTGCGGTAAGCCTTGATGCCGCAGTTAAAATCGTGGAGGCGCTGTCCGCAAACTGCAGACACAGTCAAGTTGAACAACTTGGAAGGCCAAGTCTTGTGCCAGGGATCCAGGCGACGGATCTTCCAACCCGAAACCAGATCATATCCCTCATCGAGGATCTTAATCATCTTGGGAATTTCAAGAGGATCGTCCTGAAGATCGCCATCAAGGGTCGCCACATACTTGCCGGTAGCCTTGGAGAATCCGAAAGCCAAGCCAGCAGCCTTACCGCAATTGAACTGGAAGCGGAAAGCCTTCAGGAAGGAATATTCCTTCGACAGGGACTCCACCACTTCCCAAGTGCTGTCACGGCTACCATCATCAATGATAATGACTTCGTAGGTAAAGCCAGTGGGTTCAATAGCGGCAACGATTTCCTTAAGAAGATCCGGAAGATTTTCGCTTTCTTCCTTCACCGGGATAACAAGACTTAAATCCATATAAAATCGCTAGTTTCGAGTTTCAAGTTTCAACAGTTAGTTTGCAGCAGCGATAACCGCAGAGGCTGCGCTATCGGCAGGGGCTGCAGAATCAGCGGCAGGAGCCGGTTCTTCAACCTTCAGAGGTTCGTCGGAAAGGGTTTCTGCCTGACGGATAGCCATCATCAAGCGGGCGCGGCCACCTTCTTCGAAGGACGGAACGGCTTCGAGACCGCGGTTAGCCACTTCGATAGCCTGCTGCTTCATACCTGCAGCCTGGTAGACGAATGCGGCAGCCCAGTAGTTACGCCATTCATCGGGGAACTGCTTAATGCCCATTTCCAAATACTTGGCGGAGGCTGTAGCAAGGCTATCCACCTGAGCCTTCTTGTCGGCTGTAAAGGGATGGCTGTTGCGGAGCTTTTCGATCTTGTCGCGAGCATCGAAGGAAATCTGCAGGTACAGAGAAATGTAGCTGGACAGAAGACGGATGGTTTCGTCATTGATATAGGCGGTACCATCACCAAGTCCGCGGTACTTATAGACGTTATCAATAAGGTTTGCGGTATAGGCTGCGTCAAATGCATTACGCTTGGGATTCAGGTCACCCTTCACCAGGTTGTAGACCATGCCTTCCTGGACCATGTACTTTTCGAGACCCATGAAGTTGGAGGTTCCAACGGTGGTAGAAATTTCAATGGGGCGATCCATATTCTGGAGAGCAAGATCGACAACCAGCTTATGCTGGGTCAGCATCATGGAACTACGAGTACGGGCAGCCCATTCAGTAAAGGCATCCCAAACCTGATAGTGGACCTTGAACTGCAGCAGCTTAACAGAATCTGCGGCAGACAGCTGCTGACCTTCCATAGCGTCGATGCGGCTCTTCAGCTGAGGCATCAGGCGCTGAGCCTTCTTGACCCAAGTAGAAGTCTGGTGGTTGGGATTGTTTGCGGAACTATTATCAAGAACCATATCGCTATCAATGGTTTCCTTGGTGTAGCTCAGCTTAAGAATCGGTTCGTTTTCAAGCATCTGCTTGATGTACCAGTCGGTGTTACCCAGAGACAGGTTCACCACGCGCACGTCCTTACGGACTCCGGCCACTTCCTGTGCAAACCACAGCGGGAAGGTGTCGTTATCGCCATTGGTAAAGAGGATGGCGTTGGGGCGGCAGCTGTTCAGCAGGTTGAATGCGTAATCCCAGGGAACCCACAGGCCAGAACGGTCATGTTCCTTGTAGTTGGAAGCACAGGGAATTACAAAGGAAACAAGCACCAGGGCGGCTGCCAGCGGAGCGGCCAAGGTAGGCATAGTTCCGGTAGCGCAAAGGAACACCAGGATACCAGCGCCGATACCGAAGATGAGGCTCATGAAAATGAAGGCCGGAGTATAGAAGTAGTCACGTTCGCGAACTTCGAGATGAACGGATTCGGGGAACGGTGCGCGGCTACCCACCTGGGCAAAGCCCTGTTCGATCTTGGTCCAGTTCTGCCATACAGAGGAGTTGGTGTATGTTTCCAGCTGCTTCTGCAATTCAGCAATACGACCCTGGGTATTTTCGCGACCCTTCAGCATTTCGATGCGGATCTTGGTATGTTCGATATTCTGACGCATGTCGATCAGTTCGTTGGGATCCGGCAGGGCGTTAATGCCTACACCACGAGAATTCAGATCCTGAACATTACGAGTCATGACGCTGACCCAGTAGTCATGGTCACGCTGTTCCATACGGGTGCCATCGGCGAAGTTGATGTAGAACAGCAAACCGAGAGAGCAAAGGGCATAAAGAATAGAAGTAAATACGCCAAGTTTCTTGTTACGTCTCCAGATAAAGACGCAAACCATAACGATAAGACCGTTAAAGATGAGGAAGATCAAGAGCTGCGGCAAGACAGCATCGCCCATGAAGCTCATCTGAGTGGGGAACTTGAAACCAAAGCGTTCCACAGGCTGATTGTCTGCAGAATCAAAGGTGTAAACGCCATTGGCATAGTTCACCTCGCCCACCTTGTAAGGCAGGTACTGGGCCATCTGGTATCCACCGTAACCCATATGAGGGAAGCTGAGGAACTGATGGGCGGTACGGGCACGGCGGTAGAAGGCACGGCTAATCATGCTTTCGGAGCCATATTGCTTACGTTCGATAAAGGCGTTAAAGGCATCCCAGTTTTCAGCCTTGAACAGGTTACCCAACTGCAGGTTGCCCTGATCATCGCGGATGTTGATTTCCGGGTTATTTTCGTCGATGGTGGGGTTCAGTTCAGATCGGATAGGAATATAAAGATGAGTGCTGTAACCAATCAGGGCAAAGAAAGCAAAGGCAAGAGAAAGGCGTACAGCCTTGTTCATGCGCGGGCGGAAAGGCTTTGCAACACTGAGGATAGCCAAGACCACAAGGCAACCCAGGGAAATTTCAATAAAGGCGGACACCATGTAAATCACGGAGCACAGGAGAGTACCGGTGATCCACACAGGAATGCGTTCCACAATCTTCTTAGGTTCTGCCACCAGCAGCAAGGCAAACACGGCAGGAACGGTAAGCATTGTGTACAAGTGAGCGCCAACACCGAGGAATGCGATGTAGCAAATGAAAATCAGAATGCGGTTTGCATAATCTTCATCTTCGCGCTTGTTGTACCAGACCAGACCCAGGTAAGACACCAGCATCAAGATGAGCATGGCAATGCCGTAAACTTCAGCTTCCACGGCGTTGAACCAGAAGGTATCAGAGAAGGTCAGCAAGAAACCAGCCACCAGGGCTGCGGTACCGAGAACAATATAACGAACCTTTTCGGAGATCTTTTGAGCAAGGGCGTCGGTCTTAAGGACGGTTGCCAGAAGTTCCCAGGCGAAAAGGGCGGTAACATAAACAGTCGCAGCGGAGCTAACCACAGAAATGTAGTTCACGCGCTTTGCGATTTCTTCAACAAAAGGCAGAAGAACAATTACTGCACGGGCAAAGAAAACGAAGAAGGGGGTTCCAGGAGGATGGGGAATACCGAGGGTGTTAGCACAGGCCACGAATTCACCGCAGTCCCAGAAGGAAACGGTGGGAGCCATGGTCATGGCATAGACAACCAAGGCAACCAAGCAGGTGATACCTGCAAAAATATGCTTCATCCACTTTTCTTTATTGAACACGTTACTTCTCCTTAGTACCCGGAATCACGATGCCGCGGCTCTGCAAGAAGCCGGTCAGCAAACCATTAACAAAAGACGAGGAAGAATCAGTGCTGAACTTGGCAGCAATCTGAACCGCTTCGGAAATAGCCACCTTCATGGGGACTTCGGGAATGTAAGTCAGTTCCACCATGGCGATTCGCAGAAGAATACGATCCAGGCTGGCCATACGGTCCAGTTCCCAATGAGCGGCGGCAGCCTTGATGCTTTCGTCAAGGTCAGCGCGGTGTTCCTGGATCAGGTCCACCAGTCTCATGCCATACTTCTTCTGGTTGTCGTGAATTTCCTGAGCTTCAAGAACTCCAGGAAGGGCCTGAGCCACAGTCTGTCCGGTGATTTCCATGGCGTACAGCAACTGCATTGCAAATACGCGGGCGGGTCTAAAACTTACTTGTGCCATAAAACTTTCTCGTTTTTTATAAGTCTCAGTTTACGTTTCTTTTTTTATTAAATCTGCTTGTAGAGGTTTGCCATTTCGACGGCGGTAGAAGCCCAGCTGCAACCCAGGTTGCCAGCCTTAAGGCCTGCGCGGTTCATAGCCTGGTCTACGGTATCGGTAGTGAGGATCCCCAGAATCATGGGAACCTTGCCTTCGGCGGCAATACCGGCAATACCGCTGGTAGAATTGTTCACAACCACGTCGTAGTGGCCAGTTTCGCCACGGATAACTGCACCTAGTGCCATAACGGCATCAAACTTGTTGGAATCCGCCATGCGTCGGCAAATACCCGGCAGTTCAAAAGCGCCCGGAACATGAGCCACGGTAATATCCTTTTCATCTACGCCAAGGATCTGCAGCTGGCGGAGTGCACCATCCAGCAGTTTATCCGTCACGATTTCATTAAAGCGGGCCACGGCGATCGCCACCTTCAGGCCAGTTCCATTCAGAGAATTCTTCAGTTCGTTCATAATACTCCCTTAAGCCTCGTCCAACTTCAGGTCGTGGCCCATCTTTTCTTTCTTGGTTCGCAGATAGAAACGGTTAATGTTATTGGGCTTGATTTCGATAGGAACACGTTCCACGATTTCAAGACCGTAAGCGGAAATACCATTGATCTTGCTGGGGTTATTGGTGAGCAAACGCATCTGCTTCACACCCAGGTCAGCCAAGATCTGTGCGCCGGTACCATACTGGCGTAAATCAGACTTGAAGCCCAGCTTGATGTTGGCTTCTACGGTGTCCAGGCCCTTTTCCTGCAATTCATAAGCGCGGAGCTTGTTGCAGAGGCCAATACCACGACCTTCCTGGCCGCGGAGGTAAAGGAGCACTCCCCCATGTTCACCAATGAACTTCATGGAGGCTTCCAACTGCTCACCGCAGTCGCAGCGCATGCTGCCGAAAATATCGCCCGTCAGGCATTCGCTATGGACGCGAACATAAACCGGCTTGTTGAAATCCGGATTGCCAGCAACCCAGGCCACATGTTCCACACCGTCGGTGGAGCTGCGGTAGGCGTAGGCCTTGAATTCGCCGTACTTGGTAGGGACGTTGGGAGCAGCCACACGCTGCACCAGCTTTTCGTTCTTCAGGCGGTAGGCGATCAAGTCGTGGATAGAGATAATCTTGATGTCGAACTTCTTGGCCACTTCCTGCAACTGAGGCATACGGGCCATGGTGCCGTCTTCGTTCATGATTTCGATGAGAGCGGCAGCCGGGCGAAGTCCAGCCAGCTTTGCCAGGTCCACGGCAGCTTCCGTGTGGCCTGCGCGGCGGAGCACGCCTTCTTCCTGGGCGTACAGCGGAGAAATGTGGCCAGGGCGGCCGAAATCGCTGGGCTTGGAAGCAGGATCGGAAAGAGCCAGAATGGTGGCGGCACGGTCATGGGCAGAAACGCCAGTGGAGCAACCTTCGATCTTATCCACCATGATAGTGAACGGGGTACCCAGAATGGATGTGTTTTCTGCGGTCTGACGAGTCAGATTCAATTCGTGGCAACGCTTGATAGGCAGCGGGCAGCAAAGAACGCCACGGCCTTCGTGGAGCATGAAATTCACCTTTTCCGGTGTAATCTTTTCGGCGGCGATTACAAAGTCGCCTTCATTTTCACGATCTTCGTCATCGACGACAATGAGGAATTTACCGGCCCTGAAGTCTTCAAGGGCTTCTTCGATCGTATTAAGCAAGGTCACGCTCCTTCAAATAATTTTCGATATATTTGCCAAGCATATCTACTTCTACATTCACAATAGTACCGGGAACCCAGTTACGCAAATTGGTGCGGGCCAGCGTTTCGGGAATAATGCATACGCGGATGGAATCCTCGAACTTTTCGGCCACCGTAAGGCTAATGCCGTTCAAGGACACGGAACCGCGACGAATTACATAGCGGCGCAAGTCCTTAGGGAGTTCCAAATCCACTTCCACGCCCGTTTCGCGATTGGCAACGGCCAAGACCTTCACGGAAGTATCCACATGGCCCATCACAAAATGACCGCCCATAAAGGAATCTGCCCTGCAGGCCTTTTCAAGATTCACAAGTTTTCCCGGTTCAGCTTGCTTGAAAGAGGTGTTTTCCACCGTCTGGTGCATCAGGCAGAAGGTAGCCTCGTCGTCGGTGCAGCTTTCAATGGAAAGGCACACGCCATCGTTAGCGACACTATCGCCCAAATTGCAACCCTTAAAGAAACCGGGTGCGGATAAGCGCATGGTCAGCGCATCCCCTCTCGTTTCCAGAGAAAGGATGGTTCCCGTACTTTGAATAATACCAGTAAACATACGGGCCAAATTTAGAAAAAGACGAGAAACGAGAGACGAGAGACGAGAGTGAAAACAGGCGAATAACGCTGATTTTGAGGTCGGACCAGTACTGTAAGTTAGATTTAACTAACATTCATGTTATACAACGGTAATTTCCTACAGGTAATGGCTAGGGGGGGGTATACTACATTTACCCACAGGAATTATCTCATTGGGACGGAGGAATCATGATTATTTTTGAACACCCTATAAAGGCAGCCATCATTGGCTTTACCACAGCGTCTATACTAGTCGCCTGTGGAGACGACGAGTCAAGTAATCCTGTAACAAACAATACGGAAACCAGAAACTCCTGACTGAGGGAGAATACGGAGTAATCTTGGACGAGAGAAATAACAAGGTATACAAGACCATCCGAATATCCAACCAAGTCTGGACTGCGCAAAATCTTGATTATCCGGTTGAAGGTAGATACAGCTACTGCTATGACATGGATTCAACCAACTGTGAAACCCATGGATACCTCTACAGATGGGACACCGCCATCAATATAGACCAATGCGAATACGGAGTAATCTGTGATCCTCCAGAAAGAACGCAGGGAGTGCGCCCTGAAGGATGGCATTTGCCGAATCAGACAGAATGGAACGATCTGGTGAACAAGCTTGGAGGCAATAAAGTTGCAGGACACATCCTTAAAGCCCAATCTGGCTGGGGATCTAGTAATACCACGCATTTTCAGTGCGTTGCTTAAAGGACTACTAAACCCGATTATTGCGTTTATGCAGGATAATAGACGGTAAGCACATCAGAGCCGGCCATGAAGGATTCCTTGGCCACGATGTTCTTGGGAAGTTCCGGAAATTCCAGGCCTTCCTTGATGTTGCCAGAGGCAGCGAGATCTGCGATGGCATCGTCGATGCGGCAGTCGGTGGAGCGCCAGATATTCAGGCGGTTCCAAAGAGGTTTGGGAGCGACAATGGTTTCGCCAGTAGAAACGGCGTCGGCAAACAATTGATTGGCGAGACCTGCGCCCGGTTCCACCATCAGACGATGCATACCACGGGCAGAAAGATCGTCGATCATGGAAGTCCAATTTTCAGCGAAAGTGGATCCAGTCAAAAGAATGACGCAAGGCACTTCGTTAGATTCTTCGACTTCGCGCTCCGCACTTCGCTCAGAATGACACGGGAGGGAGCGTTCAGAAAAAGCAGGCTGTGGGACGCAGGAGAAAACGAGAATCTTTTTTTCCTGATTCAGAGAGAAGACTTTCAGCTTCGAAACTTCTTCTGCGGAAAATTTATGATGTCCCGCCCACACAATTTTTACGGGATCGTTTCCGGCAGCGTTACGGACATTCAGGCTAGGATTATCAGCAAGAACGGTTCCTGCCCCAACAAGAACAGCATCGCTGATGGCGCGGAGTTCATGATTCCAGCAGTTGGCCCCATCACCAGTAATGCGGACAGGCAAATGTTCGCCATTCAAACCAACAACGCCCATGAAATTTTCCTGGGAGACGGCGCATTTTACTTCTACAAAAGTACGCTTGTTGCGAACGTAGAAATCGTAAGCTTCGAAGTAACGTTCTACGTCGTGGAAGACGGTACGACCTTCCGCCTCGCGAGACTTTCCTGCAAGATTCTTCGCTTCGCTCAGCATGACACCCGAGGACTCGCTCAGCATGACATGCGAAGGTTCACTCAGGCAGTTGCATTCGCCGCATCCACAATCGTCCCAGCCATCATCCACTTCAGCGGCGATGCAGGCGTCCACGCCTTCGAAAACTTCGATTCCGGCTTCTTCCAAAATCTTACGGCTGTTCCCGCGGACAACAGGATTGGGGTCCCCGTGAGCGTAAAAGACTTTCGCAATTCCAGCGTCAATGACGGCCTTGGTGCAGGGAGGCGTGCGGCCGTAATGGCAGCAGGGCTCCAAAGTCACGTAGATAGACGCACCACGAGCCAGTTCGCCCGCGTCACGCAACGCCATGACTTCGGCATGGGCACTTCCGGGGCGCTGCGTACGCCCCTTCCCCACGATAATTCCATCTTTAACCACAACGGCACCCACCGCCGGATTGGGGCGGCTCACGCCAACAGAAAAGACGGACTCATCAAGAGCCAACCTAAGAAAGTTCATTTACAGCTTCGTTTTTTAGTCAAACGTACTATTGAACTAACCACTACTTCTTGGGATAAGCCAAGAAACCGCCAAGAACATTGTAAGCGCGGTCATAACCATTGCGCATCAAAATCAAGGTAGCAGCTTCACTGCGGCGACCAGAGCGGCAGTAAACCAGGACGTCCTTATCCTTGGGCACTTCAGCCAGACGGTACTTCAATTCACTGAGAGGAATATTCACGGCATGGGGAGCATAACCATCATTCAGTTCGTCCGGATTACGAACGTCCAGGTACATTGCACCCGAGGCGTTCATTTCCATGGCCTTATTCCAGTCAATGTTCTTCACTTCATCAACAATGTTTCTGGGAGCTGCAGGCTGGGCAGGAGCCGGAGCCGGCTGAGCCACGGGAGCAGCTTCAGGAGCCTTTTCAGCAGCCTTCTGTTCATTACAGCCTGCCATCAGGAACATTCCGGCAAAAGCAAACATCATCAACTTATTCATTTTATTACTCCTACTATTTTTTTTCAATAAAATCATTTACGCCAAGCAGCATATACACCATCAAAATCTTGTGCGTTTCACCGTCTAGATTTTTAATCGGAACGGCATTCATCCAAAGCAAAGAATCTGAAGCCCCAAAAACACCTTTCCAGGCAACAGCGCGTCCTCGTTCAAAAACCTCAGACAAATATCTATGGAAAAGCGAGAAGTACTTCGGGCGCACCACTTCCAGCAAACGAACCCCTTCGACCTGTTTGGGAGATTCCCTTCCAAAGGCCAGGGAAAAAGCCTGATTGCACCCGGCAATCTTATAATCTCTGTCAACCCAGACCACACGAATATCCGGGAGTCTCAAGGCAGAAGCCAGCAAATCGCTACTATCGACGCCATCCTCCAGCACAGGATTATCCTGCAGCAGTTCCATGCGGCGGGCAGCCCCCTTAAACACCATATTGGAACCTTCTTCCATGGTCAAACGGCCATTAAAGGAGTACCAGTCCGTAGCCCCGTCAGACCTCAGCAAACGAAGGCAAATACCTCGACGATCCTCGCTATCATGACCCGACGCCCTAAAATCCACAATTCGGGAATTCAGCATCTTTTCAAAAATTTCGCAGTCTTTCGCCGGCATCATGTTTTTAAGGTTCTGAACACCCACGGAGCGGGGAACCACACGACCTTCTTCATCGATAAGAGGCGTAAGCAAGGTGAAGCGACGGGAATCCACATCAAGAGACCACAGGAAGTCCCCCGTATTCTGCAGAAGCATATCGATATTCTGCTTCAGTTCATCGCGCTGGTTTCTGGACTCCACATCCAAGGTCACATTCTTGATCAGAAGAACGGTGTTATCTTCGCCCGTCTTCTTCTGGATAAAAGCACGCAACTCGTACCAGCGCAAGCCTAATTCACTATCGTAACTAAAGATAAAGGGAATATCCGGATAGGAGGCCAACCCCTTGGTATAATCCTTCAGACGTGCATATTCCTGAGCCGAAAGAATCTTCTTGAAGTTCTGTTCCTGGCAAATACGTTCAAAAAGAGGATCCGCAATGAATCGCGGCGTGGCATCAATCAGGTTGCCATCCATAGAAAGCACCACCTGAAATTCACCCAGGTATTCCGAAAAATTGGAATAGGCCTTCTGCTTTTCGCGGGAATCCCTAATCAGCAAGATCGAAATGACCAACGCCACCCCAACCAGGAAAAAGGCAAAAAGTGAAGCCGCAATGATATTCAGCGAGATAAACATAAATTCAGTCCAAATTACAATCTACAAGATAGTCTTTTTTCCAATTTTCTTTTTAACACTTAGACCAAACCAGTCCAGAGAATGATCAGATTTTCCAATAGAACCACCAACATTCCACAAATCAAAATGAAAATTCACGCCTAGCCCCACACAAAAACCGGGAAACCGGTAAAAAGTAGACAAAGAGACAAACCTAAAATTTAGAGAAGAACCCATATAAGCAGAACGGCCATCCCATTGAAAAAAAGCATCTAGGCTATCGCCAGGTTTTATGGTAACGCCAGAAAGGTACTGCATATTTTTTAATGGTTCATGAAAAAAATTCCACAGGTACGTCCACAAAATTAATCGTCCATACACAATAGATGCGCCCGCCTTATAACGATGGGACGTCCACAATTCATCACCGGGAGTCCACTCCATTGAAAGTCCATAGGCGCCCCCAACAGCAAGCCAATCGCCATTCACAGACATGCCCCATTCTGTATAAATTTTTCTGTATAACGAATCCATTGATTCATAAGAACCAATAAAAGCCCCTCGATACCTGGAGTCGCCCCATTCCCCAGAAACAGAAGATGCCAACTGATCCGTTTCCGGCAAACGGTAAAAATCCATACTGAATCCAGGATTCGCAAAACGAGCCGGCGACGAGGAATAATCAGAAAGAAGCCAGGAAATATCATTACCAAAGGCGAACCCAACCAGCAGAAGCAAAAACGCAATTTTATTCATACGAAGCCCTACGGACGAATCAGAATTCCCACAACATTTTCAAACTTGCCCGTCGAGATAGACACGTAAGCAACCCCCAAGCCCATTCCATCAAGAGACACTTTACGCCAGGCATTAAATCCAGGGGGCACATCGGCCTTCCAACGCTCCCGCCCAGCAGAATCCAGCAGACGGAGAGATACCTGAAATTCGCTTTCAACATAAACTCTTAACGAATTACCTCCTAGGCGAACCACCCTAGAAGAAAGCTTGTATGTAAAAGGAGACTGGATTTTTTCGTTCGTCCCATTAGACCGCACAAAACCTGGGGTATTCTCCGATTCCATAGTCAAGGGATTAAAGCCTGACGGACATGACACCATATGCCGATCCCAGCAAACGCTATCCACCACAGCCTCCCCGCTGCAAATGGAAATGCATCCCGACGAATTATTCAGATAACCAAGCGCAACCTGAACCAGCCCCACATCCCTATAGCCAAGATATTCCCTGAGTTGTGCGGTATCCTTGGTCAGCACGATGGTCTCATAAGGGTCTATAAACCCGGCACCCCAGCTTCCACCTCGGCCACAAAAGCGAAATTTTTCGAGAGGGACGGCTACCGCACTACGATTGTACACTTCCACCCATTCCGGTTCAGGCTCCCGGGGGCAATGATGCACCTCCGAAACCACCAGCGGCCCCCCACCTGGCGCAAATAGCAAGGTGTCTAGCGAATCGTTATAGGGAGCTTCATCGGGCGGTAGATTCCCGCGAATCCAAAAATCCCGGGAAGATTCCCAGCTAAAATTCCCAACCACCCACAAGGAGTCAATCACACTTGCACTTCCATCCAGGGGGATGCGCTCCAACCGTAGCCAGGCAGAATCACACCCCGTCAAGAAAACCGTATACTTGTCATGGTCCCGCAAAACAGGAGCGAGGCCGCAGTCAGCCACTCCGACTTCATATTGCGGGTTAGCGCACCCTATGGTCGGTTCCGCAAAAATCCAACGGTCAGAATCTTTCACCCGCTGTAACGCCATTCCCGCCTTAGGCTCTGGAATTTCAACGGAATCCACACACGAACCCGCCCAAAGACGCCACGTAGACCTCCTGGAATTCGGAAGACTTAACTTTCCCAATAAGCCACACGCCACCCCATTCCCCTTAGGGCAATACAGGCTATCATGAACCAGGACGAATCGTTTGAAGGTCGAACCGGACTCCCAGGAATTACCTCTGGGCAAGGCAAAAGATAAAGCCGGTTTTTCATCCATCTGCACCCATAGGCTTTCCGCCCCACAATCATCCAGACGAATCTCGACGAATTCTCCTTCCTGATCAGGAACATCCTTGGGATCAGAAAAGAATTCCACAAAACGAGGGCAGGCAAGAGCGGAACCCAAGCCAAAACATAAAAAGCAGAGAACTGCAAGAACTGCAGCCCCGAATCCTAGATTTTTCAAGAAATCACCCCTTGGGGTGAGCCGCCTTTAGCCAGTTCGAGCCGGCGCCATTTTCTCGGGCGGTTTGCCTACGATCGGTAGAAATCAATCTACAGAATGATCGTTGGGCAACATATAGGCAAGCGGATTTACAGGAGAATTGTTCACCCACACTTCGTAGTGAAGATGGGGTCCGACAGATCGACCTGTATTTCCCATGTATCCAATAACTTGGTAACGATGAACGAACTGACCCGGATGAACAATATACATCTGCATATGGCCCAGACGAGTCTTGATTCCATTCCCGTGGTCAATAGCCACGAAGTAACCAAAAGAAGAACTAAGCTGAGCAACGTCCACCACACCGTCGGCGGGGGCGAAAATCGGAGTCCAGCGTTCATTAGAAATATCGACACCCTGATGCATCTTGCCCACTTCACCCGTGACAGGGTGAATACGGGGACCAAAAGAAGAAGCGAAACGCCCCTGGGTAGGAGAAATAGACGGAACGAAACGCCACATGGAAAGTTTCTGGTCCATATATTTGCCCAAGTTGTGGAAAGAAGCGTCGTTATTGTGGAGCTTGGACTGCAAACGCTTGGCCGTTTCGCCCAGCAGAGCCATTCGTTCTACAACAGGAGACGTGGTGCGCAGCAACAGGGAATCCTCGCCAATGGCGCCACCGGTACCCATTTCACGGGAAGATTCATCCTGAGTGGGCAGGCTGAATCGAGCATAAAGGCGATTTTCGTCACGGAGGAAGTCAGACGTGGTGCCAGCCAGATAATCCAGAGTCCCCTGGATCTGGGACATTTCGCTATCCAGGCGGTGACGTTCATCCAGCTGGTGGTTCAACACACCTTCGTAAATGGTGGTAGTCACCATCTGCACAGCAAAAAGGATGGCGCCAATAACCACAAAAACACGCAGCACCGGCCATGCCTTGAACAGGACGGCAGGCACATGCAGGGTCATCGATTTCGATGACTTCTGGAAGTGTATGGTGGTCTTAACAAAATTCACGGCGGGTAAGATAGTAAAAAATATGACCAAGCGAACGTAAAAATTCACACAACATGAGACATGGAGGGAACAATTTTTACACAAAAAGCTGGATTTTTTGTCAGATTTCTCTACATAAAAAAGATTTGTAAAACCGTTAACTCCATGAGAATCAACAAGTTACATATATAAAATCGCAATAGGGAAAAACAAGACAATTCATTTCGCCCCCAATGGGCGAAATGTGTAATTTACAAAGTATTTTTTCAAAAAATGATAATCAAGTGTTAAACCGGATTGTCAAAATCAACAAATTTTGCAGGAATATTCAATTCTTCCTGGATTTTTTCGGCCAAGGCACGAACGCCAAAGACCTCTGTTCGATGATGACCACAATTGACCAAATTAAATCCCAATTCCTCACAGTCAATCGGAACATGTTCCTTAATTTCCCCTGTTACCAGGACATCGCAGTCCAACTTCATAGCCTCTTCAATGGCGCTTGAGCCCGAGCCGCTGCAAATAGCCACCCTTTTAATGGTATCAGAACCATACATCAAGGCATTCTGCAATCCATAAGGGAACGCATTGGCTACGCTTTCCATAAATTCCGTCTGAGTCGCAGCAGTTTCCCACTCGCCAACTACGCCAATGGTCTTTTCACCTTCCTGCAAGAATCCCGAAACGTTGCTAAGCCCCATCGCCTTGGCAATTTGAACATTATTTCCCACTTCCATATGGCCATCCAAAGGCAAGTGGTAACCATAGAGATTTATGCCATTATTAAAAAGCTTGCGCATGCGAGCGCCAAAACGGCCTACTGGCACACGGTCTTCATTTTTCCAAAATCCATTGGGATGATGTACGATAATGCAATCAGCGCCGTCTTCAATTGCGGCATCAATCAGACAGTCCCGGAAACTCACCCCAGTAACCACTCGAGTCACCCGAGTATTCGCTTCGACACAAAGACCATTAACGCAATAATCCTTGAAGGACTTCGGGTCAAGCAAATCATTCAACCAGGCAGAGAAAAAATTAATATCCATAATTCATTACTCCCATAACTGTTCAAACACTACAATTATGATACATAATCTAGCACTAATATATAAATATCCAAGAAAACTTTAGAAATATGATTATTCTAAAGAATAATAGTTTTTATATCTTTAAAATTTGCATAAACAAATAGATTGAGTCTATTTTAGGGGCGTCCCATTTTCAACAAAAACAGGTTGAATCTATTTCGCAACGACTCAACCTCTCTGAAAATTAGGTTAAGCCCCCTTTTGGACCAGATTTCCATACACATTTCAACAAAAATTAGTCATAACCCCTTGACAACTTAAGGAAACTATCTATATTTGGCTTCGTCAATGAGGAAACTCGCTGATCTGATTGCTTCATAGCTCAGTTGGTAGAGCCCGCGACTGTTAATCGCGTTGTCCTTGGTTCGAGTCCAAGTGAAGCAGCTTAGAAGACCCGTTCGAAAGAACGGGTCTTTTAGTTTTTCAAAAAACTAGACGTTTTTTACAGATTTAACGATTCGCTTCATGGTCCATGTTTACGCATTTTGCTAAATTCGTGGGTCGACACAAATAGTTGTTTTTCAGCGCTTGGGATTGTCAAAAACGCGACATTCTTTTCGGTGCTGTTACATAAGGAGCCAATAATGGCACATTATCTCTTTACTTCTGAATCCGTATCCAAGGGGCACCCGGATAAGGTCTGCGACCAGATTTCCGACGCCATCCTGGATGCCTGCCTTGCACAGGACCCCAACAGCCGCGTCGCTTGCGAAACTCTCGTGAACACCGGCCTCGTGGTTATCTCCGGTGAAATCACCACCAAGGCAGTGATCGACTACCAGCAGATTGCCCGCAAGACCATCAAGGGCATCGGCTACGTGAATCCGGAACTGGCCTTTGACTACAAGGGTTGCTCCGTTCTCGTCGCCATGGACAAGCAATCCCCCGATATCGCTCAGGGTGTGGACGCCAAGGCTGCCGACGGTAAGGAAGACGACAAGCAGGGCGCAGGCGACCAGGGCATGATGTTCGGTTATGCCGTGAACGAAACCAAGGAACTGATGCCTCTGCCCATTAGCCTGGCTCACAAGCTCATGGAAGAAATTCAGAACCTCCGCGAAAAGGGCAAGATCAAGTGGCTCCGTCCGGATGCCAAGTCCCAGGTCACCGTGGAATACGACGAAAACGACAAGCCGGTCCGCGTAGACACAGTGGTCATTTCTACCCAGCACGATGAATTCGTGAACGGCAAGGAACTGAAGCACAAGACTATCGAAAAGGAAATCATCGAAAAGCTCATCAAGAAGGTTGTTCCTGCCAAGCTTCTCGACAAGAACACCCGTTACCTGATCAACCCCACCGGCAAGTTCGTGGTTGGCGGACCTCACGGCGACTGCGGCCTCACCGGTCGTAAGATCATCGTGGACACCTACGGCGGCATGGGTCGTCATGGTGGTGGCGCATTCTCCGGTAAGGATCCTTCCAAGGTGGACCGTTCTGCCGCATACGCAGCCCGCTACGTTGCAAAGAACATTGTGGCTGCAGGCCTCGCCCACCGTTGCGAAGTCCAGCTGGCATACGCCATCGGCTACTCCAAGCCGGTTTCTGTGCTGGTGAACACCTTCGGCACCGGCAAGATCAGCGACCGCGACATCGAAGCTATCGTCGCTAAGAACTTCGATCTTTCTCCCGCTGGCATCGTAAAGATGCTGGACCTGAAGAAGCCCGGCTACCAGTCCACTGCAGCCCTCGGCCACTTCGGTCGTGAAGGCGCACGTTTCACTTGGGAAAAGACCGACAAGGCAGCTGCATTAAAGACCGCAGCCGCTAAGCTCAAGTAACTTCCGTTTAAGACGAAAAGAGAGGGCCGTTTTTCAACGGCCCTCTTTTTTATGTTCTCTATAAAGTTAGCGTTCTAGGCCCGCGACCTAGTATTCATCTATATCGCTAAAATCACCATTGGCATCGGCCATTTCTTCGAATAGTCCCACATGCCGAACCATGACAATCGCCTTGATCACCAAGAGGGATGCCATCAAGAGAATCGCCGTCATGAACAGGCAGATAACTTGATTCTGAACAAAGCCTGTCATCAAGAAGCCGATAAAGGAAATGCATACTACAAGAACCACATAGGGGAGCTGCGTAACAATGTGGTCCATCAGGGAACAATGAGCGCCCGTAGAAGCCATAATGGACGTATCAGAAATAGGAGAACTATGGTCTCCACAGACTGCTCCCGCACAGACCGCCGACAGGCCAATCACACAGGTTGACGGAGTTTGCGCGTAGTTAAGGATCGAAACAACAATCGGAGCCAAGATCGCAATCGTTCCCCAGCTTGTCCCCGTCGCAAACGCCATGAAGCAAGCCAGCAGAAAGATAAACGCCGGAAGGAACTTCACATAGGCACCAAAATCGCCAATGAAAGTCGTAAAGAAAATTCCGATTCCAAGCCCCTGTCTAGCGATATTTCCAAAGAGCCAGGCCAAAGTCAAAATGGCAATGGGCACCACCATCTGTTTAATGCCGTCGGGAATAGACTTCATGGAATCCGCAAAGGAAACGCTCTGACGTAATCTAAAATAGAAATGGGCAAAAATGTTCGTTACAAAACCACCTACGGCAAGTCCCTTGGAAGCATCGCTGTTGGCAAAGGCATCCAGGAAGCCAACCCCGTCAAAAAGACCGCCAGTCGCGAGAATGCCCACAAGGCTACACACGCACAAAGCCACCACAGGTATGATAAAGTCCCACATGGAACCTACATGTTCTAGAGATTCCTTCTTTTCTTCATCTTCAAAGGGGCGGTCATGAGTAGAATAGACATCGTCATTAAGCTGCGCATTGGCTTCGTGACGAAGCATCGGGCCAAAGTCAATATTCAGCAGCGAAATGAAAACAATCATCAGGATTGTCAGCAGACAGTAAAAGTTGTAGGGAATCTGCATAAAGAACAGGTCAATGCCGTTAATCTTATCGGTTTCGACATAACCCGAAACGGCAGCAACCCAGGAAGATAGCGGAGCGATCATGCAAACAGGGGCTGCAGTAGAATCCACAAGGTACGCCAACTTCGCACGGCTAATCTTATGGGAATCTGTAACCGGGCGGACCACAGTCCCGACGGTAAGGCAGTTGAAGTAGTCATCAATAAAGCAGACAACACCAAGCAATAGGGTAAACAGTAGGGCCCCGCGACGATTCTTCACATGGGAAGAAAGCCAAAGGGTAAAGGCCAAACGCCCTCCACTTCTGTTAACTAGGTCCACAACAATTCCCACCGAAACCAGGAACAAAATAATTCCAAGGTTACTGGAATTGCCCAATATGTCAAGAAGCCCCACGTTGCTTCCATCGCCGCCCACCATACAGAGGAGCGCCTTACCAGGAATATCTGCAAGGTCATTGGTAGACATCATCAGAATAGCCCCGGAAAAACACCCGTAAAGCAGCGACGAGAAAACTTCCTTTGTCACAACACACATGGAAATGGCGGTTATAGCAGGCAACAGGCACCAGACAGACCCCACCATTCCTTCTTCATAGACCAGCAACAGCCAAATATGAAGCACGATAAAGAAGCTTATGGCTCCCACAAATTTATGACGTCGGATCCAGTTCATCTAAGCCTGCCTAATCTTTCTACAGGCTTCGCATACTTTCCTGTAATCAGCAAGGAATGTTTCAAACTGCGAAAGAATCTGCGCTTCCTGACAGTCTCTTCCTGCAAATTCCTGACTCTTGGCCAACTCAGAAAATTTCAGGGCTCCGATCATCATGGAATTACTCTTGATGGAGTGTGCGACAATGCTATAATCCTGCCAATCCTTATTTTCAAAATTCCGCTTCAAACGCAATTCATTTTCTGCAAACGCTTCTTCATACATTTCCAGCGCTTCCATATAAAATTCGCGGTTGCCGGAACAGTAATTCATACCGACACTTTCATCAATCAGCTGTTCTTCCGGTTCCGAAACAACTTCCGAAACATTTTCTATTACGGGAGATGATTTTTTCGAATAGCGAATCAAATCCTTAGGCAGGAATTTCAAGAGAGCCTTTTCCAGGTCCTCGATTCTGATTGGCTTGCCTATATAGCCATCAAAACCCGCCTCCAGGTACATTTCCTTGGCACCAACGATAGCATTAGCCGTCAATGCAATAATGGGAACACCTGCGCACTTATTTCCGAACAACTTCTTCGAAAGTTTCAAGGTTTCCATACCATCCATACCAGGCATCATATGATCCAGGAAGATGACATCGAAATGTTCCTTTTTCATAAGTTCCAGGCATTCCATACCGCTGTTGCATGTAGACACCTGAATTTGCGTATGCTTCATCAAGTGCTGAGCCACACGCAGGTTCATGTTGTTATCATCCACAACAAGTACCTTGGCATCAGGCGCAGTCATACAATCCTGAGAAACAGAATCCTGATTCTTGGAATCCAGATAACGTTTCTGCAAATTTCCAATGGGAGAGCTACCGATAATCATCTGGGGGATTACAACGGTAAACGTAGAACCCTTGCCGTATACACTATTCACACTGATAGAACCATGCATGAATTCCACCAGTTTTGACGTAATGGCCAAGCCCAGTCCAGAACCCTCAATCGTTCTATTTTGCACCAAGTCCAGACGCTGGAAACTCTTGAACAGGCGGGACTGATCCTGTTCGCGGATACCAATACCCGTATCTTCCACCTGGATAACAAGGTCAGCCATGTTTCCATACTCAGGATCAACCCTACGATTTTCCATATTGATCCGGAAATCCACATGTCCCGCTTCAGTGTACTTCACGGCATTGTTAAGGATATTCAGCATCACCTGCTGTATACGAACGGAATCGCCAAACAGCAAACTGGGAATCGTTTCGTCTACATAGACATTCAGTTCAAGGCCCTTCTGTTCGGCCTTTACCCCGATCATAGTAGACACATCATTTAAGACAGATCCCAGATCGTAACGGACCTCCACAATTTCCATCTTACCCGCTTCAATCTTGGAGAAGTCAAGAATGTCGTTAATGATGGAAAGCAACATCTGGCTTGCGCCCTTAATGTCTTCAGAATAGGAATGAATTTGAGATTCACTGGATTCACGAAGAATCATCTCGTTCATGCCCATGATTGCATTGATCGGCGTACGGATTTCATGGCTCATGTTTGCCAGGAAACTACTCTTGGCCACATTGGCTTCTTCTGCACGGGTCTTTGCATTTTCAAGCTCAAGCTGGTAACTCTGAAGACGACGGATTTCATCATCTACGTCGGCAATGGCCACGACAAAGGAGGACACCTCTTCGGATGCGTCAGACTTGATAAAGGAAATCTTGTGGAAACGGTATACACCATGTTCAAGAGCTCGACACTGGAAACCAAAGGATTTCTTTCCTCTCAGGTTTTCAATCGCATTCTGGAAACTAGACTCCCTACTAACAAGTTCCATATCATCCGGATGGACAATAGACCTAAGCAAGAGCACCAAAGCCTGATCATAGGACAAGTCAACAAAACCGGCAGACCCTAATTTTTCGGCGAAGGTATCCCCCATAGAATAAGGGAACACCAACTTGGTAGAGACGTCCACATAGCAAACAGAATCAAAAGTACCAGCCAAGGTGCTAATAATATCAAAGTTCTTCTGGAGTTCCTTCTTCATCTTCAGCTGGTCACGTGCGGCTCGACTAGCGACAGCACCATTGATAAAGCTGGTCGTCACAAACGCACCAATCACAAGAATCACGAACAACGAAAGGATAATGCTAAGCATCAGGATTCGCTGCACGGAATCATAAAGTTCATTTTCATCGGCCACCATGACAACAAAGAAGGAATCGTATACAACGCGATAGAACACGACGTTGTTCGACCCATGAAGACGAGTCTTCAGCACCCTATTGGTAAGGACTGTATCCTTCTGGGATTCGACACGATCATTCTGCAACAACAGTTTAACCAGATTTGCATTCTCGGTCTGCCAGAAATCCATCTCCAGGAAATTCTTCCCTGTAATAGAAGAATCGGCACTGACCATTACAAAGCCATCCTTAGAAACGATGAAGCTATTCTTCAAGCCGGCCTGATTAACGTTTTCAAGAAGTTTGGAGAAAACATCCATGTGAATATCGACAGAAACCACACCATGACCATCTGCAAAAGTCCGGCTTATGGAAATCACCTGCTTCCTGGTATCTTCGTCCACATAGGGGGTAATGATAGCCACCTCGCCAGGATGCTTGCGAGCCTCGCTATACCACTGACGGGAGTTAAAGTCAAAACCTTCCGGCGGAATCCATCCATCACCGCTGACAAAAATGCTGTCGTAGCGCACATAGATGGAACTAAAGCTGTTACTTACGCTTTCGCAATAAATCTTGTTCTGGGTCACCAGGAATTTTTCCAGGTTCCCATAAGACGGTTCAACCAGGGATTCCAGGGAATAACTGCTAACATTGACGGCATCAATTGCCCTTTCGATGGTATTGTCCAAACGTTCAGCCACAATACCCACATTGGTCAGCCCATCGTTCAAAGTCTGGTCTTTCACCACCTTATAGAAGGAATTGAATATGTAGACAACCACGACCAGCAAAACTGAAATCATGGCAATCAAGGTCAAGACATATTCAATGAGGCTCATGCGAGACAAACGTCGCAATTCCTCGAAAAGCGATCCTTTCCTAGATGTCAATACGCTACGAAACTTCACAATCTTTCTCCTTATGAAGAAAGATAACAAAAAAGTAAATTTCGCCTATTCGCTAGAACTAGAACTGGAAGTACAAGAAAGGGTTATAGCTTTGCGTAAACAAGGCCAGCACCGCCACAACAAAAACTACAAGAGCGAGAATCACTCGTTTTGTAGAAATCTCACTGCACCAATCATATGAGCGGAAACGCCAGAAAGACAAAAGCCCCGCCACACCCATAAAGAATACGCAGCTCGGTGTAAATATCTCCGCAGCAAGAATCGGGTCGGCTCCGCTGACAGCATTAAGACCAAGCAAGGATTTCCACATCCTAAAAGCCTCGCCAATATTGTCTGCACGGAACAGTACCCAGCCAAACAACACAATCACCTGAGTCAGGATCACCTGAACAAGCTTCGGAGCGCGAGAATACAAGGCTTCCTTATTATGGGCGCGTTCAATAATCATGAAGAACGCATGATAGAGTCCCCAACAGACAAAAGTCCAGTTTGCGCCATGCCACACGCCACTAGCGAACATCACCAGGAACAGGTTCAGATACAAGCGGCCCTTGCTTACGCGGTTACCACCCAGGGCAATATACAGGTAGTCACGGAACCAGCTGGTTAGGGAAATATGCCAGTATTTCCAGAATTCCGTAATGCTCTTGGCTCTGTACGGGCCATTAAAGTTCCTAGGAAAGTGGAAACCCAGCATCAAGCCAAGACCGATGGCCATGTTGGAATAGGCAGAAAAGTCAAAGTAAATCTGGAACATGTAGGCCAGAGCGCCCCACCAGCTATTCAGCACGCCCGGAGCATCGGCGGCAAATACTCTGTCTGCAATAATGCCTACGTTATTGGCCAGGAAAATTTTCTCGCCAAAACCGAAGCAGAAGAACATTATACCACGAACAAAGTTTTCCAAGGTATGAGTACGTGAATCCAGTTCCTCGGCCACCGTATTATAGCGGACAATAGGACCAGCCACCAGCTGGGGGAACAGAGCCACATAGCAGGCAAAGGTCGCCAGGTTCTTGACAGGAGGTGCAGTACCGCGCCAGATATCAATGGCGTAGCTCATGGACTGGAATGTATAGAAAGAAATACCCACCGGAAGCAGGACTGTCATCACATGGAAAGGTTCGCCCCCGAACTTTTCTATAACGGTATTAATGGCTCCCATGCCGAACATGTAGTATTTAAAGAAGGCCAGCGCCCCCATATTTACCACCATGGCAAGGCCAAGCCCAAAATTCCGCTGGAAACGGGAAGCCCCTTCCGCAGAAATCAATTTTCCGGAATAGTACACCACCAGCGTGGAACCAAGCATCAAGAACACTAGCCAAGGTTCCAGCCAACCATAAAAGATGTAACTGAAGACAGTTATGAAAAAGTTCAGGTAGGAATGTCTCGCACCCAACTTGAACAACACAAAATAGCCGACCAGGAACGTCGGCAGGAAATAGAACAAGAATATCTGGGAAGAAAAGACCATGAAAAAGGGTATGAGGTATGAGAGGCGAAGGACTATTCGTTAACTTCTACAGCGAGATAGCGGGGAGCTTCGTCGTCGAAGTATTCATCTTCTACGGCACCATCCCAGTTGCCCTCGAGAGGAATCAACTTCAGCTTGTGCTTGGCCTTGGCCTTGAACTCGCCAACATTACCCTTGGCCTTGTCAGCCATCTTGTCGGTAACCTTACCGCGGGCGATCAGGGGATTATAGACACCTACCAGAATTTCCTTGGCATCCAATTTGCCGGCTGTAACAGCCAGAACTTTATATTTGAACACATACACATAGCTGTACAGGTCATTAGACGGCATCTTACCAGGAATTTCAGTCAAACGACCTTCCACAGAAATAGGATCGGCAAAAGTAAAGGCAACAAAAGCCAAAAGAACAAGCGCAAACTTCTTAAACATAAAGCTCCTTAGTTTTTCTCTAAATATAACTAAATCCCCCTTAGAAAAACTAAAAGACCCGCTCTTTCGAACGGGTCTCTTAAGCTGCTTCACTTGGACTCGAACCAAGGACAACGCGATTAACAGTCGCGGGCTCTACCAACTGAGCTATGAAGCAATCAGGTCAGCGAGTTTCCTCATTGATGGTGCCAAAGATAGATTATTCTGCACTATTGTCAAGGGTTTCTCTCGAAAAAAGTGAAAAATCTTTATGGAACCAGGGCTTTCATTTCGTCTGGGAAATTCCGGCACTCAAAAGTTCGCGGTTCTTTCCAGTAGGGCAACTGTATTTCAGCTTTATAGGCGTACAGCATTTGGGTTCTAGCCCCGAGAATCGCATAATCTTCATCGGACAAGGCCTCTTCCTTGCTCAGCTCACCTCGGGCACGGGCTTCTGCCACGGCATCAGACATTTTTTCATAAAAACGGCCATCAAAACTATATAGGCGGTCCCCAAGAATCGGATATCCTAATTCCGACAGGTGTGCGCGAATCTGATGTTTTCGTCCGGTGATCAGTTCCGCTTCAACCACGGAATAATTCCCGGCAGAGGCTACCCCTGCCCCGACCTTGCGGAAAACCGTATGACACGGTTTTCCGTCGTCAAAATGGTGCATGCGCAAGCGCAGGTGGTCATTGGGATCTTCGCGTAAAGGCATCTGACAGTCAACGGCTTCCTCAGGAAAATTCCCACGGACCACCGCCATATAGAACTTCTTCAGCAAGATTCGGTCCAGATTTTTCTGAAAACGGGCAGCGGTTTCTGCATACTTGGCAAACAGCATCAAGCCTCCCGTATCCCGATCAAGTCGATGCATGGGAGTCGCCGTTTCGCAATCCGTTCCTCGACGAACAATGGAGGTAAAAGTATTATAGAAAATACGCCCTGTATGATGAACCGGAACGCCGGCAGGCTTGGCGATTACCATGAATTCGTCATCTTCGAAAACCACGTCATAGTTCGTAGGAACTTCAGGTTCGGTGTAATTTTCCACATGGTACACCACCTTGTCGTTCTTATGAGCCACAGAGTTTTCGTCAGCCACAACCCCATTAATCGTTACCAGACCGCGGGAAAGTTTTTCAGACCAATCAGTCCTGCTATGATAGGTAAAACGGGCGCACAAGGAATCCAGCAAGAGCCAGCCGTTATGTTCCGGCTGAACCACGCTTTCAAAATACATATCAGAAGGAACGGGCATAGATAGTAGGAAGTTGGTAGTAGATATGAGTTAGTATTGTCGCGTCGGAGGCGTCTTGCTTATTAATTTGTATCTCGTAATTGATAATTCATAATTAAACTGCAAGATCCCTCGACTCCACGTTGTTCCGCTCGGAATGACACGCACACGCTTCACCGTTCATTGTTAATTGTTCGCTCCCAACTAGTCTCTGTACAGGTTGTGGTCCTTGATATACTGATAAACCTTTGGATCCAGGCCTTCGGGTTTTTCGTTACACAACAGAGCCTTGCGGATGGCAGTACTGGAATAAATCCCTTCAAAGCCTTCATCAGGCCCAAGCCATAGAAGATCTGCATAACCATTAGCCTTATGCTTCTTCATATCAGGTTGCGGATACCCATTGCGGGCAAACACAATCAACTCGATATCACGCAACAACAGGTGCCCATTGTAGTTCGTGCCAAAGAAATTCATGGGATCACGCCAATGAGGAATTCCTTCGTAAGTATCAGCTCCAGTCAGCAACCGGAAATTAATTTCCGGGAATTTTTCCTTGAGCCCCATAAGGAACACATAAGACCCGCGATAATCGCCCTGCTCTATTTCAAGATCGGAAAGAACCAGACGATTGTCACCAGCAAAGGCCAGTTCCAACATGGCAAAACGATCTTCAGCGCTAGCATTCAGAATCTTATCCCAACGATCGGGGCTAGGCATGAACCATACCTCATCGCAGAAGCCTCGTTCCAGACAAATTTTCGCAACTCGGATGTGGTCGTTATGAACAGGGTCAAACGCACCGCCCAGAACAGCTACATTTTTTTCAAAATTGCTAGAAGACATAAGCGGCAAACCCAATATTAAACTGCAAGCGACTTCCGTTCACGTTCTTTTCGAGAAACGGATCGAAGTGATCCAGGACCCAGCGGTATTCCACTTCGGCAACCAGCATCGTCTTCGAAAAAATGTTAAGTATCGTTCCAAAACCGGCACCCCATTCATTCCAGGCAACGTCTCCGAGATCACTCAATTCCTTTACACGAGAATAGGTTCCCATCAGGTAAAGTTCGCCCAAAAGATGAATACCCAGCACAACATCAAAGTCGGAGTGCTCAATTTCATAGTCATTCTTACCGTCTAGGGATTCTTCATAATCGAAAAAGCCGTAGCCCACGCGAACAAAGCCAAATCCCGGATACCAGACACCAACCATCGGTTCTATCTGGCGAAGTCCCAGGCCGCGTTCAGAACCAACACCAGTTCCGGAACCAAAACCTAAGGCTGCACCCACGAAAAACGGAGTCCTAATTCCCGTGGTAGACGCAGAACCTTCGGCATTCCCTCCAGCGGCAGCGCCAGAAGTTCCAGCGGCCCCAGAAGCCCCCGTATAACCGGTAGCACCGGCAACTTGGGCAAGCCCAACCGAAATACAAAAAAGAACAATGGCAATAATTTTTTTCATGATACTAACACCACAGCCACAGCAAGACCCACAGCCACATTCGAAGCCGCGTCAACTTTGGTCCACATAAAAAATTTTCTGTCAATTTTCGAAAGCGAAAAAATCTGTACAATTTCCATGTGCGAAAGAATGACGGTACAGATCATCTTTGCAGCAACAAAACCAATAACCCAATAGGCAAAGTTTGAAAAGAAGACCAGCGAAACAAACGTCAGGGACATCAAGCCAGTCAGCACAAAATTAGATCGCTTAACAGCAATCTCATCCGATTCGCTTTCCTTAGCCAGACGTTTAAATTCTTCAACCTTGTCACAAACAGCCTCATAACCAGTCATTAGCTGGTAAAGATTATATCCCAGCAGAATGACCGCGGCAACCAATGTTATTTTAGCCACAAAATCCATATCAATCCTTGGAATTCAAAATACGGAGATAGCTTGCATAACGAGCGCGGGATAGGGATCCATTTTCAACGGAAGCCAACACGGAGCAGCCCGGTTCCTTGACATGAATACAGTTGCTGTACTTGCAGGTAAACAGGTCTCCATCGAAGAAACCCGGGAAAATTTTGGCCAGGGTTTCAGCTTCCATATCCATAAGCCCAATGGAACGGATACCCGGAGTATCGATGACCACACCACCCTTTGGGAAATCTTCCAGGGGAAGGTCAAACAGACTAGAAGACGTTGTAGTATGGCGGCCCTTGCCATCACGTTCACGGACGGCACCAGTCTGAAGTTCAGCTTCAGGAACCAAGGCGTTGATCAAGGTGGACTTACCTACCCCGCTCTGACCACTGAAAACAGAAGACTTTCCATCCAGTTCCGCACGAAGGACCTCAAGACCTTCACCGCTCCTTACGCTTACGGGAATCACCTTGTCGGCAATAGACATAAAGTCGCGGATATCATCAGAAAGGTCGGCCTCGCCATTGGGAAGCAGGTCCATCTTCGTCAAAACCAGCACAAAAGGCAGGTCATTCAAATTTGCTGCCAGCAGGAAGCGGTCCATAAAACCATAGTTGAATTCCGGCTGGGTTACGCTGGCTACAATGACCACCTGATCAATGTTGGCAGCCAAGGTCTGCTGTTTGTAAAAGCTATCACGGGGACCGGGGCGCTTCAGTTCGCTCTTGCGGGGCAAGACACGTACCACACAATACTTCTGGGAACCGACACCATCGCCTTCATCTTCGGCGTCATTTACCTGCCCAAGAAGCACGCGGTCACCCACAGCAGGGAATTCGCCCAAAGTCTTGGATGTAGTGGCTCGGTACATGGCCGTTACTATATTAGCGGAAAGCGGAGAGTTTAAAGGAGAAAGGGATTCTGAGCTACTTTCGTCTTTCGTCTCAAATTTCTCGTTTTTCGTCTCTAATCGCACTTCGCAGGTGCGGCGGTGGACTTCAAGAACCAAGCCCTCTACGCAATTTTCCTCACCGATATTCTCGATGGGATTTTTCACCTTCTTGATTTTCGCTTTCTTGAACTCGCGGCTGTAGCGTTCCTTAATGGGGCGTTCATCCACCACACCGCTTTCCAGTTCCTTCATCACGTCAATACGACGGCTGCGATGGTCGCGGCGAGTCGGACGCACAGAACGGAGAGGCAGTTCTTCTTCAGCATCGAAATCCTGATCAAAGTCGACATTTCGACCCAGGTCATTTCTCATCGGCCACTCCGTTCTTCAAGTTCTTCTTTTCTTCCACACGTTTCTTGGCCGCCAGGCCCGCATCGGAATCTTCCCGTTCGCGGGCTTCATCCAATTCCGCTTCCGTCACAGGGCGGCCCCTGCGAATGGATTCCATAATGAAGTGGATGGCCTTAAGACGTCCATTACATTTTTCGATACAGTTGTCGTAGAAGCCTCGAGTCTTATAATCCCATTCGGGGACGATTTCCGAAGCATACAAAAAATGTTCGATACAAATCGAAAGCTGATCAGCCTCTCTTCTCAGGTCTTCTATTTTGCTTTTCGTGAAAAATGCCATACAAGAAACAAATATATAAAAGTATTTCTTGCAAAAAAAGAGTCGCACTTCCTAGGTGCGGCTCCAACAAATTAAAGTTTAACAATTCACTCACTAGACGGATGTTTTCCAAAGGCCATGGAGGTTGCAATATTCATACACAGCAATAACCTCGTCTCCCTTTTGTATGGGGAATACACAGGCCGGAGCATCTCCCGGATTCAAGTATCTAATTTGATAGCCATTCTTCAGTTCCAGAAGAATCCACTGAATATAATGTCCAGCGGCCATGGGGTGTGCAACGGAACCTACGGAAACCTTTGCTGCGTTTTCAGTAAGAACCACAACAGGAACATGCTTTTCCTTGGCCGCATCAACTGTATTTGGAACAAGTTTTTCCATGTTCAGGAAACATTCCGAGGGAGCCTCGTTCCTTTTCACGTCGATGATAATATTGCCACTTTCGTTGCAACGATAAAATGCCATTTCCATATTCTACCTCCTTAGGATAAAGGCGATAATAATATACCAAATAGTCATTTTTTAGACCATAAATGAAAATTTTCATTTTTTCATCTTTCTATCTTTCAAATATGCTCATGACCTTAATCAAAATGACTCGTCCTGTCAACATTGCCATAGCCTCGGTTACCTTGGTAGTTGGGTATTTTTTACTGGGAATTTTTCCCGGAGTTGATGAGGGAGTTACCGTTCGCGGCATCAGCTTTACAACCCTGAGTCTCCAAATTTTGGGCTTTGCGTGCGCCATCGGATTTGGCAATATTCAAAACGACGTTCTTGATTTTGAAAGCGACAAGAAGAATCGACCGAACCGTCCTCTCCCCAGTGGCCGAATCAGCGTTGGCGCGGCAAAAACAGCATGGATCGTCATGGCAATTCTTACCGTTGCGTGCGGACTTGCCGACGGCATTTTATCCGGAGCCTATGCGACGCCCTCCCTGTTCTTTGCGGCTCTTGTCCTTTTGCTTATCGCCTACAACAAGAAGCTCAAGCACATTCCCCTGCTGAAGAACATGACCGTGGCATTCCTATGCACGACCCCGCTAATCCTCACTCTCATCTACCCGATTATCCCCAGAGAAACCGACATTGAACCCATGAGCCTGAGTGCGAAATTCGGATTTCTGTACCCCGCCATGATGTTTGCATTCCTGCTGACCACCGTCCGCGAAATCTACAAGGACCTTGAAGACGAATCTGGCGACCTGATGGCAGGCATCATCACCTTCCCCATTGCCGCAGGCGCCCCTACAGCACGACGCCTGGCCGGAGCCATCCTGATCTTTACCTGGATGCTCCTCCCCCTTCCCACGATCCAAGGATATTATTCCACCATTTTTCTGATTCTAACCCTGGCGACCCTGACCCCCACATTTGCGACAATTCTTATCCAGACACAAAAACAGAACTACCGCAAATCCCAGAAGCTAGTCAAGATATCCATGTTTGTTGGCCTAATCGCCCTGGTGATCAGCACGGCAATATAGACCGAAAGCCCAAAATATGGGTGACAGAAAATGTAAAAGCAAACTTGAAAAAAGGTTCGTTTTTACACAGTCTGTAAAAAAACCGCTTTTTTAGGCAAAATTCGTCAAAAAATAACAAAAAAAGACCCTTAACGTCCTTTTCGGCAGAGTTTAACTTTTTTGCCGCTTGATTCCCTTGCTTGCACCAAATGCGGTGAGCTACGGCCCCTGAGGCAGAGGGAATTTCATTTCCAAAGAGGCGTTATGCTCGAAGAAATTCATGAAGAATGCGGCGTCATCGGCATTTTCAATGGCGAGAACGTAGTCCGCAATGTTACCATGGGTCTGTACGCTCTGCAGCACCGCGGCCAGGAATCCGCAGGCTTTGCAGTGACCGACGGCGACAAGATTCGCGTCCGTAAGTCCATGGGTCTGGTTTCCACCCTCCTGCAAGAACACAACGTAGACGAATGCCCGGGTAACACCTGCATCGGCCACGTTCGTTACAGCACCACTGGCGCAAGCACCTTGGCAAACGCCCAGCCCATTTTGGTGAGCTGCAAGTGGGGCCAGCTGGCAGTAGTTCACAACGGTAACATCACCAACGCCACCGAACTGCGTCAGGAAATGGAAAACGAAGGTCACATCTTCCAGACCACCTCAGACTCAGAAATTCTTCTTCATGAAATCGCACGCACAGAAGCCGATGACTTGGGACAAGCAATCAAGAAAGCTATTACCAAATTCACCGGCTGTTTTTGTCTGATATTCATCAGCAAGGACACCATGTACGTGGCCCGCGACGGCTTCGGCTTCCGCCCCCTAAGCATCGCCCGCATGGGAAAATCCTGGTGCGTGGCCTCCGAAACCTGCGCTTTCGATTTGCTGGGAGCCAACTACGTTCGCGATATCCAGCCCGGCGAATTCCTGACCATTACCAATAACGGCCTCCATTCCGAACGTTTCACCCAGAAGGACCGTCTGGCCCACTGTATTTTCGAGTACATCTACTTCAGCCGTCCGGACTCCAAGATCTTCGAGCAGTCCTGCGACAAGGTCCGCCGCAAGATGGGCAAGCAGCTGGCCAAGGAATGTCCCGTAGACGCAGACATCGTCATTTCCGTTCCGGACAGTGCCACTACCGCAGCCCTGGGCTACGCACAGGCCAGCGGCATCCGCTTTGAAATTGGCTTGCTCCGTAACCATTATGTGGGCCGTACCTTCATCGACCCCACCCAGAACGTCCGCGAACAGAAGGTGAAACTGAAGTTCAACCCCATCGAAGGCGTTCTCAAGAACAAGCGCGTCTGCGTGGTGGAAGACTCCATCGTCCGCGGAACCACTCTGAAGATCCTTTCCAAGATGCTCCGCGATGCAGGCGCTCTCGAAGTCCACATCCGTATTGCATCACCTCCGGTAGCACACCCCTGTTTCTTCGGCATGGACTTCCCCAGCCAGGGCGAACTTGCAGCCAGTTCCATGACTCCCGACGAAATCGCAAAGATGCTGGGCGTAGAAAGCCTGGGTTACCTCAGCGTAGAAGGT
The DNA here is from genome assembly GCF_900142465.1 of Fibrobacter sp. UWH6. Lineage (NCBI taxonomy): Bacteria > Pseudomonadati > Fibrobacterota > Fibrobacteria > Fibrobacterales > Fibrobacteraceae > Fibrobacter > Fibrobacter sp. UWH6. Next base: position 129,641 of record NZ_FRAX01000006.1, on the reverse strand, counting down.
ATGAAGGAATGTACCGGCGAAGGCGAAAATTACTGCGCCGCCTGCTTCAACAACGACTATCCCGACTATATCGGTATTGACGCCAGCAAGAATCGCTGCGGCTAACTAGGATATAGGTGAAAGGAGAAAGATTAAAGATATTCCTTTACGCTTTAACCTTTCCGCTTTACGCTAATTAACGCTTTACGCTAAAAAGGCTTTCCAATGGAAGGCCTTTTTTTACTAGACCTGGTCAAAGGTCCACTTCACATGTTCCATCAGCTGTTCATGGGGATCAAAAGCTAGGCCAAAACGATCCTTAATCTTGCTGACATCGAACAGAATCGGATCATCGCCCCAACCCAAATCCTTCTCCACAATTTTAGAAGTGGAATCCGGCTTCAAAGAAAGAGCCATCTGGGCAATTTCCTTCCAGCTCACCCAGCATTCAGACATACCGAGGAAGATTTCCTCATTCAAGTCGGATTCCAGAAGATTCACATAAAGTTCAGCCTGATGACCAGCAAAAATAAACTGGGTACCATCATTCTTGATAATATTGATGTCGCGGTTTTCCTTGACGGCCTTTACGATATCGAAGAAGCGACGGTCCGGCTGGCAGCAACCATCAGGGTAAGCGGGATTACCGAAAGTATACCCCGGGCGGATAATATTGCGAGCCATTTCCACCTTGGGGAACTGATCCCCGTAACCATGGGAAAATCCCAGCACAAAAGCTTCGCCTGCGGCCTTGGTAGCCCCATAGAGATCCATGGGCAGATTGCAGGTTACTTCCCGCATTACAGGACGTATACGTCCCATGGCTGCGGTACTGCTGGTATAAATAAACTTCTTGCACCCCGCTGCCGCCGCACTTTCCAACAAATTAACGGTCGCACGGGTATCGTTCATCAGCATGGTAGAGGGAGTCTCACCCCACCCCAGAGCCACATGGATACAAGCATCGCAGCCCACCAAGCCCTGAGCCATCTTTTCAAAGTCGGTTAAAGCACATTCAACAAAGCTAACCTGGGGAATTTTCTGTAAAGAAGGAACCTTATTAGGATGACGCGTGGCGATAACCACTTCATGCCCCTTGGCAAGCAAGGCACGGACTACATAGTGACCAATAAAACCAGTTCCACCGGTAACAAAGACCTTCATATTTTACCTCTTTTTTTAGAAATATACATAGCAAAACCCAGAAACAAAAAAACTGGACGCAAAAAAGTTTTCCCCCGTAAACACATTGGGACATTTGAGGAACGCTTCGCTTGAGGTATGAGGTCGGAGCTTCGCTCCTAGAGGTTTGGGCTTCGGGATGCAGGTCACTAACCACTAACCACTGTATATTTACTACATTGTCAAGGTAAGATTTTCAAGAGGTTTTATATGGCACGCATGCGCGTTCTCGTTTTGATGGGTGGTCCGTCCACCGAACATGATGTTTCTGTAGTTAGCGGTACCGGTGTGGTCCGCGCCATGAATCCCGACAAATACAACATCCACCCGGTTCTTATCGACAAGGATGGCACCTGGCACTGGTCTTCCCGCGAGCTGTCCCCCTACCAGAAGGACAATTTCTCCGTGAATTACTTCCGCGGTCTGGAAGGCACTGCCGCCAACACCAAGAAGAACCCCGCCCTTTCTGAACTTCCCGACGCCGACATCGCCTTCCTGGCACTCCACGGCAAGTGGGGCGAAGACGGCCATGTGCAGGCTCTTCTTGAAAACTGGGGTATCCCCTACACCGGTTGCGGTCTTTTGGCTTCCGCTCTGGCCATGGATAAGATCAAGTCCAAGGAAATCTATCGCGCCAACGGCATTCCCACTCCGCCCTACCGCGTGATATTCAAGCACGACTTTACTGGCGACACCCTGGTAAGTGTTGCTGACGAACTGGGCTTCCCCCTGGTCATCAAGGACCCGCTGGGCGGCTCCTCCATCGGTATCGGCATCGCCAAGGATCTTGACGAAGCAGGCAAGATCGCCCAGGACCTGTTCAAGGATTCCAACCGCCTCCTCTGCGAAAAGTTCATTGCCGGTGGCGAAGCTAGCTGCGGCTACATCGAAGGTGAAAAGCCCCTGCCGCCTACCGAAATGCGCATGACCACCCGCGAATACTTCGACTACGAAGCCAAGTACAACGGCGAATGTAAGGAAGTGACCCCGGCTGAATTTGCTCCGGAACTGACCGCACGCATCCAGGAACTGGTGAAGAACGCTCACTACGCTCTGGGTGGTGCAGGCTATAGCCGTACCGACGTCCGCATTACCAAGGACGGTGAACTGTTCGCTATCGAAACCAACACCCTGCCCGGCATGACCCCCACAAGCCTCTTGCCCCAGCAGGCCGCCTGCAACGGTATTACCTACAGCCAGCTCATCGACATGATTATCGAAAAGAGCCTGTACATTAAGAGGTAAGAGGATAAATAAAGGTTAAAGGTTAAAGGTTAAAGGATATAGATTCTTCTTTACGCTTTATCCTTTCCGCTTTACACTAGCCTTACGAATTATGAATTATTAGATCAAGTAAGGCGGCAAGGCCGCGATTATTTAGTCTCGTACTTCATAATTCATACTTTGTAAATGAGAGCAAATGAAACTTGATCTTTTTGTAGATACTTCCCGTAAGGGGATTTCCATGGGATTATCCGACAGCACGTCTGGATTGTACCAGGAGACTGTAGATGCTTCTGCCCGTGGCGAAACCGCATCCGCTATTCTAGACGATCTGCTTGCCCGCGTAGGCGCAAAGCTAGACGACATCAAGCGAGTGCTAGTCACTGTGGGACCGGGATCCTTTAGCGGTCTCCGTACGGGAGTCGCTTTCTGTCAGGGACTTTGCTTTAGCGGCAAACGTGAACTTTGTGGAGTCAGTACCTTGCAGGCTCTGGAATGCTTTGGCGGTAACGACAATTCAGCCGAAGTCGCCGTGGTAATCCGTGCACGCCCTGGTTACTGGTACTTACGTCAGACAGTTGATGGCAAGGCCGAAGAAAGCTTTATCGAGACCACCGAAGTAGTAGAACGCCTTAAGGCACATCCCGTAAAGACCGTCGTTGTGGATGAAGCGGCCTCCGCCGATGAAACCTTGAGCGCACTGTTTGCAGAAATCGCGGCAGCCGCCGTTCTTGACACCGGCAAGCCTCTGAACATGTGGACGTCCCTATTTACCAAGGTTCCGCCCAGTCTGATTCAGGAAGCCAACTACATCCAGCCATCTTACTTCGAAAAACTCAAATAGAGTTTTACCCGAGAATCGATGTCAATCCGCAAAATGGAAATTGCAGACATTCCAGCAGTTCTTTCCATACAGGAAGAACTGCAGTTTCAGGAATGGAACGAAAAACAGTTCGCCAGCGAGATCCGCGCAAATTACGCCAGCTGTCTGGTGTACGAATCCGACAACGAACCGCAACCAGCTATTCTCGGCTACGCAATTTTCCATATCCTAGGCCCCGACTCCGAATTGTTAAGTATCGCCACCCAAGGCCATCAACAGCAAAAGGGAATCGGTCAGCAACTTCTGGACGCAGGATTCAGCCAGCTAAATTTCGCGGAAGGAGACTGTTGCTTTCTGGAAGTCCGAGTCGGTAACGAAAAGGCAAGACGATTCTACGAGAAGAACGGTTTCAAAATTTATGGCACCCGCAAGAAGTACTATTCCGATGGAGAGGATGCTGTACTCTACAAGACAGGTTCCTAAATATTAGGAGTTTCAATTGGCAAAGTCTCTCAGCAAAAAGCAGATCCGCGCACGCCGCATTATTGCAAGCCTCATCGCAGCGGCAGCAGTCATTGTCATCATCCTTTTCTATCTGGTCATCACAGAAAGCGGCCATTGGCTGGTTGACGATGACGAAATAAACCACGTTACCTGGGTTGCCGTTCTCGACGGACAATCAGCAGACCTGGAACGTATTGACTACGCAGCAGACCTTGTCGCTAATGGCCAGGCCGACTCCGTCTTGATTTTAGGCAGACGTTGCCTACGCAACCGCAGCAACGCGGAATTCTACGTCGAAGAATTTATGAGATTAGGAAGTTTCGACAGCAACGCGGTCTTCCTCGCCCCTCACGACGATGCCTCCACCATCGGCGAAGCCTTCACCATTATCCCCTGGCTAAAGAAACACAATGCCGACACGGTCTTGCTGCTGACTTCCGCAGCCGCCTCCCACCGAGTCAAGAAAATATTCTCGACCCTTTCTGGAGAAAAACCTGTATACAAGACCGTAGACATCCACCATTATCAGTACAACGCCGATTCCTGGTACACCAATCGCGAATCCCGCAAGACCTGGATTAGAGAATGGGCAGCCTTGGCTATGGCCACATTTGAACTCTGGCCGGCAGGAATTCTAACACCCAATGATTCCGCCTTCTACAAAAGGATTCAGTCCCTCAAGAAATTTGAAGAACAGAAAAATCCTGTTGTAGATTTGCAGTCCTTGATTCCAAAGGTTTCAGAAAAAAGCAAGGCCGTGGATACCATTCCCGAGCCTGCTAAAGAAAAAACAGACTCAGTTATAAGCAACGAGTAAAGCCAATACAGCCGTCAACGGAGCGTTCCAGTTGATGGCTGTTTCATTACTGGCAAAGGAACACTGTTCATCGGAGTAAGAGTATCCGGGCAATTCATTAGGATATGTCGGAAAACGATGCAAGTCCTGACGATCCGCATTGATTCCCCCCACAAGCAACCCCGGAATAGGGTCCACCACCTTGTCTGAATGGCTCAAACGATGATGAGGGCGTTTAGGCGAACTCCAGGCAGATCCCGTCACAAAGCAGACATTCAACGGATTACGTCCATAGACAAAATTCAACTGTTCCTGGCTCCACTTAATCAAGGATTGCCCCTCTACGGTTTTCCGCCAGGTGTTTACAACCATCAAGGTTAGCGCATGGTTAGAAATTTCACCATTGCTACCCCAGATAAAACTCCGTATCGACAATCCGTAAGGATCCGCCTGCTGTAAGCGAATTATCTCGGCGGCGGCACCCTCTAGAGTCTTACGGGCTCGATCTCGAAGTTCCACGTCAAAGTCCTGCAAGGCCAGAGCAATCCACCCAAAATTCTGGGTATCACGCCAGTCCAGTCCCAGCTTGATCTTGTTCTTATCCATATCCTTCAAGAGGATTGAACGCAAACTATCCATGGACTTTTTCGGGAAACTCTTCACGCCTTGCAACTCACGATAAAGCATGCTGCGGACCCAGAAAAACTCATCCGTATAACAGGAGTCTCCATAGCCGCCACTGCCTTCTGTATTATGAGGCCAATCCGCCTCAGGATTCCTGCAAGCCCACTGATAGGCCCGAATAGAAGCCCCCAGACACCGATTGGAAAAAGCGCGGTCGGAACCACGATAGACGCGGTTGGCCGCAGCCATACACCCAGCAAAATTCAAGGTCGATGTAGTTGACTTACCAAGAATCAAACGCTTCTGCGTGGAATCAGAAACCGTCGGAGTCACAAAGCCATCCCAACGTTCGGGAGTCACCTTGAAAAAAACGCCCCCATCTTCATCCTGCATTTTCAAGAAGAAATCCAGTTCAAAACGAATTTCATCTTTCAGACTAAAAGGCAAATTGAAGGTTCCACCTTCGTTGATCACATCTTCGGCAAGAGTTCCCTTAGCCTTCTTTTGGCGCAAACGTTCATCACACAGTTCGCAGGCAAGCAAAAGGGTTCCTACAGAAACGCCACCATTCACAATGTACTTGCCATAATCACCGGCATCATACCAGCCACCATGGGCATTCCACACGCCTTCGCGGTTCATGGAGGCATGAAACTTGATGCAGTCGTCAAAATGGGCTGCAGGCCTTGCCCACGGTCCTGCAAATTCACGGGTCAGCTCAACACCGCTACGCTGAAAATAAAAAGATTTGATGTTGGCCTTCAGCTGTCTAAGAACCCAGTCATCAGAAATTTCAAATGCAGGCGACTCAAAAAGCAGACGGTCATTACCGGAATTTCTACCCAAGAAAATCAGAATACGATAGGAGCCCGTTTCGTGAACATTGGAAAAAGTTCCGCTCCAGAGGGATTCCCCCGTATAACCGCAGACGCCGTCATTTTTGAAAGAGCCCTTTTCAAAACAGCCCTTGTAATCAGCAAAACCCGACGCACCGACAATACGGTAATACAGCATCGGCCATTGAGACTCCTCCACATCTAGGCAGCGGGGATTCAAAAAGAAAACCTTGGGACCATTAGGCAAATAACCTATATGGTTATATCGAATCGGCATGTTTAACTGTTCTTGGGCGTCCATACCCTAAGAATATATTAAAGGAGCCCGACAAATGGACTCCTTTATTTGAAAATAACGTTTACTCTTGGAACCGACTCCGCATCAAGGCGATTTCGGCTGCGTAGCCTGGCAATTCATTGGGGGTTTCAAGATAGAACGGCAAATTTTTTAAGGAAGGATGATTTACCACACGGGTTAAAGCTTCCAAGCCAATAAAACCGCCACCAATAACCTCGTGGCGATCCTTATGGCTACCCATGGGATTCTTGCTATCGTTCAGATGTATCGCCTTCAGCTTGTCCAGACCAATCACCCTGTCAAACAGCTCCAGCACATCGTCCAGATGATCCACAATATCGTAACCACCATCAAAGACATGGCAGGTATCCATGCAGACACCCATCTTGCTAGAAAGTTCTACCCTATCGAGAATAGCCTTCAATTCCTCAAAGGTTCGACCCACTTCAGAGCCCTTTCCAGCCATGGTCTCCAGCAGGACAGTCGTCTTCTGGGACGGTTTCAGCAGACGGTTCAGCATAGCCGAAATAAATTCGATACCGACTTCAGCCCCCTGCTTCACATGACTTCCGGGATGGAAGTTGTACATCGCTCCAGGAAAATGATCCATACGGAAAATATCATCGGCCATTACATCTTCTGCGTACTGACGCAAGCCTTCATCTGCAGCACAGGCGTTCAACGTATAGGGAGCATGGGCCAAAATGGGGACAAACTGATTCGCTTCCAGCAATTCAACCAGTTTTAAAGCATCCGCCTTGTCAAAAGGCTTGGCCGCACCGCCACGAGGATTCCTGGTAAAAAACTGGAATGTATCTGCACCAATAGAAAGAGCGGTCTGCCCCATTGCAAGGAAACCGCTCGAAGAAGAAAGATGACAACCGATATGCAACATAACTAGAATGAGTAATTCAGGGATGCAATAATATAAAGGTCCTTATATTCGTCAGCCAGATTGTCGGGTCTGTAATTCATGACCGTACCAAGAGTCCAAACCGTATAAAGTTTATCGGAATGATTTACGCGCAGAGCTACAGAACCATTCAGATCCAATTCCATTTCATCCATTTTCTGCTTTCTGACTTCGTAGTCCAGGAAATTCTGACGAACGCCACCATTCAAGGTCAGTTCCAGGAACTGGTTTGCCATGGGGAACGTCATATTTTCATCCAGGATCCATTCAAATTCAGTCATGTTGTTGCGATTGAAAATCTTGTAACGGGGAGTCACAGACAGCACATTCTTGAATCCGCCAACAGTCGTTGCCAGAGAAATAGGATAGCGCTGTTCAAAGAATTCACTGCCATGGAATTGATATCCGAGAATACCGAAAGATTCATCAGACAAGTCCAGACCGTTCAGCAACTTATCCTGAACAAATTCCGAATAATCCTTGCGAACCATAAGGGAGGCGCCAACCTTCAAAACGTTCATCGGCAACTTAAATGTCAAACCGATCTGGGCATGATGTCTTAAGATCTTTTCATCAAACTGCGTAGCCAGATATTCGTACTTAGACAAGCCATAGTAATGGGCCCAGTGGGCAGAGTCAATCTTCAAAGTGTCATTTCCGTTAATCACATCCACTGTAGGACGGCCATCCCTTGCCTTAAACCAGTCATCGTTATAAATACCGGAATTGACACTGTAGTTGGCGTACAGTCTCTGGGCGGTACTGCGAGTCCTATAGTTCACGGCATAGCGAAGAGAAAGGTCAATATTCTTGTTCAGCCTAAACTGGTTTCCTACATAGGCGTCATGAGTGTAGAGCGTTCTATTTTCGTCCTGTTCATGTTCCTCCAGCCAATCCTTTTCTGCACCAGAGAACATACCCCACTTGGTACCTTCGCCCATGCCCATGATGTTATAGCTGGAGCCTTCGCCGGCAGCATTTTCAACATTCATGACGTAGCCAAAGGAGAATCGCCAGAAGTCAAAGATTTTCTGTCGCAAATTACCACCGACCATTCGGGAATTCTGCTGCAAGTCCGGAGAACCGGCGCTGTAGTATTCCTTGCCCACATAACGCATGAAGCCTTCAATAAACGTATTCTCGTTAGACCATTCATATGATCCAGCCAAGGCCACATGGTTGTGATCCCACAATTCTCCGCTGGTAGGGTCAAGATCCTGAACCACGGTATTCTTTGCGACTCTAGAAGCCTTGTCAAGAAGTTTGCGCAATTCTTCACGCATCTCGGAAGGAGTAAGCATGCTGCTTTCGCCAAAAATAGATGCCAACTGGTCGCGAGACAGGCCATTCACCTCTTGGGGATTCTTCATCAGCTTATTGAGCAAGCCCAAGTTAGAGGCATCCAGACCGGCGCCCAGGAACACCTGGTTAATCGCACGAATCTTCGCCGCGTTTGCCGTATCTGCGGCACCAACAGCAATCTGGCCATTTAACTTGATATCACCAGGGAAGAACAGCCAGTTACCATCGGCGAAGAAATTACGGGACGTTACCAGCGGGTCCACGGTATTTACATCACCAGGCTGACCATCCCTAAAGAACGGATCTTCCAGGTAATCCTTGCTACCGATAAAGCCCAAGGTTCCATTGAAGCGACGGTGCATATTCCAGCGAACGCGACCACCCACCACGATGTTCTGAGCTTCGGCTTCGCCGTCTTCAATATATTCGTTGTACAAGTCATAATTGCGTTCGCCAACAATCTTGGGAGCCTGAGCTTCACCAGCAAAGGCAGTACCCACAAACAGAGGTTCTCCTGCGGCGTTCTTAAAGAGATTCAGCTGATACATGGCGCCAAAGGCATTAATGCCTGCCAGGTACGTGTCTCCGGCACTCAGAGAAAAATCACCCAGAGTAAAGGAATTCATCTGGTCGGTATAAACCATCTGCAGAGTATATACCTTAAACTTATCCCAGGAATCATTAGAAATGTCTGCATTAAATTCGATGGTCTGGCCCGAAGGAGATTCCATCACCATGCTGGCATTCCAGTTGGCAAACAAGCCCGGAACCTGGAAATAGTTCTTATAATAGTCACCAGGCTTTACCGTATCACGACCAGCAAGGTAGTCCGCACCTGTAGGATTATGGCGCATCAACACCTTATGGTAACCAACATCGAGAGCCAGGTTTCCTGAAACCTTCCAAGGATCCACTTCTCCGATTCCGCTAAACATGTTATACGATTTTGTTCCGTCAGCATAGGGATTGCGAGGTTCATCACCCAAATTTTCCGCAACGCCATCCACATTCTGGGCGACAGCAGTTTCGTTGTCATTCAAGGAACGCTTAATGTCTGCAGACGGCAAATCCTTAGACAAATATCCGATCTTGCTGCCTTGAATCAGGGAATTCCGCTGTTTAAGGTCGTTGTGTCCAAAGTCGAGAACGGCAATCTTATTGTTCAGCAACTTGGAACGCTGCAACATCACAGAAGAACCTTCTGCAGAAACCAAGGCCACTCGGTTATTCTCTAAGGTGGAACCATCAAGAGTCACCTCGGCACTTTGAGTTGCCCAGACTCCAATATTGACGCCATTACGGATCTTGCTCCACTGCATTTCCGCAGAGCCATTTCGCACATAGACACCCGCCTGCTGCGGATTGTCGATGGTGACGTCACGAAGTTCCAGCACACCGCTTTCTACAGCAAAGCCAAATTCAGCATTCACCACCTGCAGGTACTGCGCTTCAGATTTCTTGACACCCGTAATGGAAATACCGTTCCAGGTACCCGATTCATCTTCAGACGTAAAAATTACAGGCTTGTTCAAGTCGCCCACGACAGCCAAGGAACCACCCCGGATATCCAGGCCAGCCCCTTCAGCAAATTTCACGACAACACCAGGTTCCACCAAAACGGACTTGCCATCAGGAACAATCAACGTCTCCTTAACAAGGTAAGGAGAACCTTCCTTCTTTATGAAACCCGAAAAAACGCCCCCCAATTCCGTTTCAACAGCAAAAGCACTCACGTGGAGTGCTGCTGCAAAAATCGTCATTAGAGCATGAACTCTAAAATTCATTAACGGACCTCGTAAACCTTCTTAGCCTTTACCCTATATCCGCTCTTGTGAATGACTTCAATATCGAACTTGTTGACGGATTCACGATTCAATTCCACAGGAATCTGATAATCCAAGCCTTGGATCTGGGATTGGGTTTCTTGTAATATAGTTTTTCCATTCTGTTTTACAACAACCTTATACAGATAAGTCGGATTATTTTCAGACATCTTTATTCTAAACTGTAATGTCTGGGTGATACGATTATCCATTCCCGGCGGAGGAGGCGGAGGATTCAGAAGCTGTCGATTACCACCGATAACATCTACGCTGAAACGCTTCTTGGGATAGCATCCCATAAACTTGGAAATCGTAGAAACGTTACCGGCCTGATCCTTGACTCTTACAAAGTATTCATGATTGCCAGGAATCAGCTTGACACGATGCTGAGCATTCTTGGTAATGGACAATCCAGAAATAGGAGATCCTTCCATTTCCACAGAAACATCGCCTGCATCATTCTGCATTTCGCTCACCGAGGCAGTTGCAGAGCAGCGCAGAGAATCGTAGGCAGAAATAGTCACCACGGGAGCCTTGGTGTTAACCTCGGAACAGGCCTTGTTGACATTGATATCGATTGTCTTGGAAGTAACAGAACCGGCACTCATAAAGGTTAGAGTAGCCTTATTGACATTCCACAGACCATTTGCATCGGTCAGGACAACCTTCTGGGCAAAGGAATGAGATACGCCATCGGCAACACGGATCAGGTTTGCAGACTGATAGGAATTGCCAACCTTGAGAATAAGGGTAGCCGCTTCGTCCTTGGTACGGTAGAAGCCTTCTACCATCAGGCCCTGGTCACAGACATCCACCGGAGAATTCGTAGAAACAGAGAAACCGTTTTCGGGAAGGGACTGGGCTGCCTTACGAGCTTCTTCCTTCAGTTCTTCCTGATAGGTCGAGTCAGCCTTCTGAATTTCGGGAATCAAGTCGGCAACATTCTTGGACTTGTCGGCCAGAAGTTTCTCGATTTTCTTGGCAAAGCGAGCTTCACCGGAAGAAGCCAACTTCAAGACCACCAGGGAGTCGGTTCCGAAAGTCGTTTCGCCAGCAACGATGGCCACGCTCTGTTCGCTACCGTTGGGAGAAATTTCCAGCTTACCGGTCTTCAGACCAGCAAAGAAAACGCCTTCGCCGCCAATATAACCTTCAGTACCACGGATAGATGCCGTTGCAGTTCCGGTCTTGAAGATGAACTTGGACTTGTCCTTCAGCAGTTTGGGAACAGCAAAGTTAAGGTGCCCCTTCTTAATATCGAGGCGGGTTTCAAAGCCACCTTCGTTATTTGGTTCAAGAAGGTTAGTCATTTCGACTTCAGCATTTTCGGCAATAGTAATGGAGCTTCCATCAGGAAGGCCAAAAATCACTTCGGATTCCACGCCAGTACGAACGCGGTCAGACTGATAGACGTGGGCCCCCACGCGAAGGGCGGACCATTCACTCTGCTTAATCTTGATACGGTCCACAGTACCCAAGGCAGAACGAACCTTACCCACGGCAGGAGCAGAAAATGCCATCGCCGGAAGCAAGGCCACAGCGACAGCCAGTCTAAAATCAAACTTTACTCGAGAATTAAGGATTTTACCGAACATAATCCCTCAACTTTTAAAGAACGTACTTTGGCACCGCCTCGTACACTTTTTATGTTAAAAATATGCTTTTTTGAGGGGAAACGTCAAGTATTCTTTACAATAGGTGATACAAATCAAGCTAACCGCCAGCTAATTTCACGGTAAAACCGCGTTTTTCCAGCTCAGCCTTCAAAATATTGCGTTTATCACCCTGAATTTCGATGGCAAAGTCCTTCACAGAACCGCCAACACCGCATTTCTGCTTCAACTGGCGTCCCAGTTCCTTCAGTTCATCCTCGTCCATGGGCACACCGGTGACCACGCTAGCCATCTTGCCGCCACCCAGACGTTTTAACATGATACGGACGACTCCATCGCCCTTAGGGCGTTCAGCCTTAGGCTTTTCTTCCTTAATGCGGCCGACTCCGGTAGAATAGACAAGTGTAGAACGTTCTTCAATACCCATATTAAACCCTTTTCTGTTTTTTCACAATTTTAGCAAAAGTTTTGCACGAAATAGCAAAAACGCCCGGATTATGTCCGGGCGTCTTCGCTTTTAAAAAGTTAGAGTTACTTCTCTGTCGGGCGCTTGTAACCGAAGCTCTTCAGCAGGTCATCATCGTTCTTGACCACGTCATTCTTCTTACGACCGTTAGAACTGGTCAGAGAAGGAATGTCGCAGCGAGCCTTGGCGCGGACAGAAGCTTCAACCTTGTAGAGGTAGGCGCCCGTAGCAATCAGACGTCCATCTTCAGCACGAACATTACCATTGATATCCGGCTTCAGTTCAAAGAACAGCTTCGACATACCAGTTTCATCGGTATAGTCGGGGTTGTTCATATCCTGGCTGAAGGTGTAGTAATCCACAAAGCCGCCGATCGTGGTGTAGATCCAGAGCTTGATGTTCACCTTGGTGTCATACAGGTTCAGCTTGCTCAGGTCATCGCCAGGCTTGTAGCTGTTCTGGACTTCATCAACGCAATGTTCCCTGACGTAGTCGGCGATAAGAATCTTGCCGTCATCCGGAACCTCTCCAGTCAGAGGATCAACGCCCTTGATATCACCAGAAGCGGCGTCAATACCTTCCTTAAGAACATACAGACCATCCTTGCTCAAGATGTCGTCCAAGGTTGCCAGGCCGTCCTTACCGGAGATAACGGGGAGCTTGACTTCCATGACCAAGGTGGGACCGAGGTGACCTTCATCTTCATCAAGACCCGGATACGGTTCCTTTCCGCTGCCCTTCTTGGTACCGAAGCTGCCACCCTTAATGGTTTCAACTTCCTTACCGGTCTTGGGATTCTGCACGGTTACAGCATAAGTCTGTCCCTCGGAGGGAGGATTCTTGCTGTAGTACTTATCAACCCTTTCCTTAGAAACTTCGGTCACCGGATTTTCAACAGAAAGCACAACATTCTTGCCGTCCTTCATGATTACGAATACAGTGTCGGAAGCCTCATTTCCGGCCTTATCACGGAAGAAGCGCACGATGGTATTACCACCAGGCTGCAATCCCTGTGTCGTAAGCGTATCCTGATTAACACCATCTACGGTCCAAATCACTTCCGTGAAGTTAGAATAGATAATGTCCCTGTTTGCAGGAGAAAGAATCACAACTTCAGGTTTAACCTTATCCAGCACAATGAATACGGAACTGGTCATGGAGTTGTTGCAGGCATCGGTATAAGTGTAAGACACATGGTAACCGATATCGCCACTAGCATTCTTGATCAGGTTACCCTTACGATCCACTGTGTAAGACACAAGCAAGGTATCCTTAGATTCCATAGTAGGCAGGTAAGATACGTTGTAGATACCCACAGTAGAAGTCTTGCTAGAAGCACCTTCCTGCTTACTTGCGGCACCGCTGGTCATCAGGTTGCCCTGAGAATCAGACATGAGGGCCACTCCAGTGTAAGCATCGGCATAGTAAGAAACCGTGATTTCGTTACCCTTCTGGTCCTTAGTGACATAGCTGACCTTAATGACTTCGATGTTTTCCACCTTGCCATTATCCTGAACAACAGGAACCTTCACCACGTCGCCATGCTTGTCTTCAGTGTAGCTGATAGTCACCTGGATGCCAGCCACCTTTTCGGTGTAAGACACATCGGTTTTGCCATCGGCCTTGACATTGCGCTTGGCATCGGCGGCAGCATCAAGATCCAGGGCCACAGTTTCCTTTACAACCTTGTCCAGGTTGGTGTAGGTCTTGGAATCAACCTTAGCCGTACCCAATTCCATAGAAATCACGATAACGGTATCTGCAGACTTTTTGTCGCCCAGCATTTCCTTGGCGGGATCGTGAATCTTAATAACCACATCGTTGGATTCGTGATTTACGTAAATCGTAGTATCAGAAACATCCGGAGTTTCGACGATGGTATAGATGTTATGAGCATTTGCAGCATCGCCATTAGCACTGATGGTCACCGTAGGCAGAGTGTTGCTATAGTAAATCACAACAGAATCCACGACGGAGGTGTTGGCTGTGGGATCCTTATATTCAATGCGGATCACGTTACGGCCAGGTACCAAGGTAGTAGAAGTGTCGTTATTAACGGTCCAGGTAGTCTTCTGATCCGGCAGAGTATATCCACCTCTCCAGTGAGCCGTGATATTAGACTGATTGGTATAGACGGTGTCGGGATTCTTGTAGGTGGAATCCTTTGTGACCACCTTTGTGATTTCCACATTGGATTGTTCCTCAACATCGATCAACTCGATTCGAATAGTATCCACGGCAGAGAGCGTAGGATCATTTCGGTCAGTGACTTCAACAACCAGAATGTAGTCATGCTTGTCATTTTCGTAGTCAAGGACAGTCTTGGTGGAAATCATGCCACCCTGGCTAACACTGAACTTATCGGAATCACCACCGATGACAGTGACCACGTTATTCACGAAGGCCGGGTTAGAGACTCCCTTCAGGTCCTTATCATCACCAAATACAACCTGGCCTACGGTTGTACCCTTCGGCAGATTTTCCTTGATTTTGAAGTTACCGTCCTTAATAAAGGGAGGTTCATTTACGTCAACAATGTTGATGGTACGAATAACCGTATCAACCAAGGTCGGATCATTCTTAGCAACAACAACAAGAGTCAGCTCATGGAGATGTTCGGTGCTTTCATAATCAAGTTTAGAACTATCCTTGACAGTCACCACCAACTTATACACATCGCCATCCTTCACCTTTTCAATCTTGAAGAGAGAATCGGCACCGGATTTGTTGGTGTTGGTGAAATATACAGAATCGGCATCAATGCCATTCTTGCCTTCATCTTCATCCACGATAATGTATTCAAGGACCACAAGACCGGTCTTGGAATTTTCACGAACGTTTACAACAACCTTATCATTTACAGGATTCTTATAACCGCAATTTTCGGTGCAGCTGGAATCCGGAGGTGTAGTGGGCTTGCTGCAGTCATTGAACACAGCATCGCAAGTTCCCGGATCCTTGCACTTGGGATCGCTAGGATCGCACTCGGTCACAATCTTAGGACCTTCGTTCAAATCCTTCAAGGTAATAGTTACGGTAACAGTGGTGTCGTACTCAATATCGCTTACCTTCACATGGAAGACGAACTTATGATCAGGTACAGTTTCATAATTCAGAGCGGCACTATCCTTCACCAAAATATCCTTGCCCTTCATTTCGAAAGGTACGCCAGATTCAACAATGGTATAAGTCAAGGTACCAAATACGGTATTCTTCGTATCAGGATCGCTAGCGACCAAGGAACCAACCTTGGCACCCTTAGGCCTATTTTCGTAAATGGATTCGCTGAAGTCTTCTGCAACCGGAGCTTCGTTCACGTCAATAACGTTGATGGTACGAATCACGGTATCCTTCAAGTCGGACTTCTTGGGATCAGATACGGTAAGAACAAGTTCATGAACCGGCTCAACCTTTTCGTAGTCCAGTTTCGAGCCATCCTTGACAGAGACGACCAACTTATAGGTATCGCCCACCTTCACCTTTTCAACCTTGAAGAGAGAATCGGCGCCAGTCTTCTTGTTTTGGACATTGACGAAGTATACGGAATCCTTTTCGATGTCGCCGGCATCCTGGTCCTTGATGACATATTCAAACAGGACCATACCAGTCTTGGAATTTTCAGCCACGTTCACGATAATCTTATCGGACTTGGGATCCTTATAGCCACAATCTTCAGTACAGGTGGAATCCGGAGGTGTGGTGGGCTTATCGCAATCCTTGATCGTAGCATCGCAGGAATTGCACTCAGGATCACTTTCATCACACTTTGTAATGATTTCCGGTTTTTCATTCTTGTCAATCAGTGAAATTGTTACAGTAACAGTCGTATCGTATTCGATATCGCTCACCTTCACATGGAAGACGAACTTATGATCCGGAACGGTTTCATAGTCCAGAGCAGTGCTATCCTTGACCAAGATGTCCTTGCCCTTCATTTCGAAAGGAACACCGGATTCAACAATGGTGTATGTCAAAGTACCGAAGACAGTGTTCTTTGTATCGGGATCGCTGGCCACCAAAGTACCAACCTTAGTGCCCTTGGGGGAATTTTCAGGAATAGAATCCTTGAAATCTTCCGCAGAAGGAGCTTCGTTCACGTCGATAACATTGATGGTACGTTTAACAGTATCCCTAAGAGTCAAGATAGTCGGGTCGGACACAACCAGATCAAGTTCATGAGTTGCCTTAACCTTTTCGTAGTCCAGCTTAGAGCCATCCTTCACGGTGACGACCAACTTATAGGTATCGCCATCCTTCACCTTTTCAATCTTGAAGAGGCTATCGGCGCCTGAGCCATTGGTATTCTCGAAGGATACGATATCCTTTTCGATATCACCGGCATCTTCGTCAACGATCAAGTATTCGAACAGGACCATACCGGTCTTGGAATTTTCAGCCACATTCACGAAAATCTTATCGGAAGCAGGATCCTTATAACCGCAATTTTCCTTACAGGTGGAATCCGGAGGTGTGGTGGGCTTATCGCAATCCTTGATTGTAGCATCGCAAGAATTGCATTCAGGATCACTTTCATCACACTTTGTTATAATGTCCGGTTTCTCATTCTTGTCGATCAGATTGACAGTCACGGAGACGGTGGAGTCAAGTTTACCATCGCTAACCGTTACGTGGAATACATACTGATGGTCCGTAACATCTTCATAGTTCAAGGCAGTGCTATCCTTGACCAAGATGTCCTTACCACTCATTTCAAAGGGGATTCCAGATTCAACAATGGTGTAAGTCAAAGTGCTGAAAGACTTGTTCTTTGTATCAGGATCACCTGCCACCAAGGAACCCACCTTAGTACCGTTGGGAGACTTTTCCACGATGGAATCAAGGAAGTTACTTGCAAAGGGACGTTCATTGATGTCATTGACCTGAATTTTGGTCACTGCGGAAACGGAGGTGTCATTGTCGCTCAGAGTGAGAGTCACATCGAAGACATCATTGGGAAGATCTTCATAATTTACCAGGGAGCTATCCAAAACAAAGAGCTGAACATAAAGTTTGCCTTCATCCTTAATAACGCTAGTACTGAACAAGAGTTCTGCGCAAGAGGCGCCGCAAGCCAGATTGTTGTCCTTCAAGGAAACATTGAAGTCAGACGGTTCAGCATCGCTAGCGTCCGGATCCTTGATTTCAATCAAGCCAAGAACGGTTTCTTTAGCCACATGTTCATCGGTATCATAGAGGTCCTCGACATTCACAAATTCTGGGATATCATTACCGTCGGTCACATTGATAATCACTTCGGCAGAATCCTTCAGTCCACCGCCATCAACAACGTAGACGGTAACGCTAAAGGAATTCTTGGAATCATCTTCAAAGTCAATGTCTGCGCCGGTCTTAACAGAAATCACACCGGTCTTGGAATTGATTTCAAAATTACCGGAAGCATCCTTGATAGAGTAGGTCAGGTAACCCCAACCCTTAGGAGGATTCTTATTAAGGTCTTCATCATCAGCCAGCACCTTCTTCGGATCCTGGTTGTTAGCCTTACGAACCACAGAATCCACAGCAACAGCTTCCCTGCTAACACTAGGAATCTTGCCCGCATTTTCATCAACAACGAAAACCTGGCCCTGAACAACAACAGGCTTGTCATTATCATCGTTAATTCGGATTGTTGCAGTAATGACATCTCTTAGGATATTGTCATCGTCATCGGTCTGACCATTACCATCGCTAACCACAATTCTTGCAACCAACACACTGTCAGAAGATTCATAGTTAAGAACAGCACCCTTCTTGGCAGAAAGGACACCGGTCGTAGGATCCAGTTCATAAAGTTCAAGAATTCGATCATGAACTGCTTCGGTGTATTTGTCTTCATACGTTGTACTGAAGGAATAAGTGAAAGCAACATCATCCTTGTCTTCGACACGAATAGTTTCCTTGGCGGGAACAGCACCATTCTTAGTGTCTACCATTTCGAGGAAATTATAGGTAGTGTCGTGAGCATCCGGAGGATCGTTTACAGGAATGATGTTGATGTACAGAGTATAGGTATCATCAGACAAAAGTCCATCACGCAAAACCCTAAACTTCAAGAAATCATACTTTTCACCAAAAGCATCCTCGGGCGGATTATAAACCAGATTCCAACCCATTGAACCATCCAAAATTCCAGAGGGAACGCCAACATATTTACCACCAATCTTACGATTATAGTCAACAGCTTCTTCCAAACCCTTATCATCGCCCCAGTTAACCATTGTCTTCAGGCTATCTTTCTTCGGGGGAGTTACGACATAGATACCGAAATCCCCTGCCCAGGGGTCGCCGCCCATTTCAAATATGGGGAAAATATCACGACTAAAGATGAACTTTTCATCTTCGATCACGTTGATTTCAAGACCATCGATACTGATTAACTGTTTATCGTTATCTTCAATTTCTAGCGGGAAATCACCACTAGAGCCACCATTCTTTTTCAGTTTTGCGCCAGACAAGTTTACGACGCGGAAAGTGATGCGTTCAGTTTCTTCAATTTCTTTATCATCCTTGATATAAACCAAGATCGGGGTAGCCAAATACTTTTCACCAACAACAAAAGAAACCGGCTTCGTAGACTTTCCGCATATGGGGAATGTCGGATCCTTTTCCAGGTCAATATCGTCTTCGACAGCGTAGTTTACGCCAGCTTCGGAACCGCCAAAGGCAAAGCAATATTCTAGAGAGATCTTTGTTTCCGCCTTTTTATCCAGCAGAATCTTAACGGTATCAACATCATGACCTTCTGCCAGGAGATACAGCTCTTCTCCAGCCTTGTTAAATTCAATGTCGACTTCGGGAGAGTTGTAAGGCACATAACGGAAGCCGGTACCATCAAAGTCCGTATCAACGGTAATCTTATTTGCAAGGAGCTGACCAGCAAGAATCATATGCTGAGCCACATTGATTGTTCTTTCAGAGATAAAGGTTCCCTGTAATGTATCAGTACCTGCATTAAATGTTTTAAATATGATGTCATTCTGAGTAAAGAACAACAACTCACCGCTGTATTTCTTATTCTCGACAATGGAGCCATTTCCAGACCAGACGCCCTTGTCAAACTTAGCGTCTTCGTCCATGTACATAATCTGAATCTTGGAACTAGGGTTCAAATCCAAACCATCCTGGAAAAACACGCGGGTCAGTCGGCCCTTCGGCTGCATTCTAAAAACGATCTTACCACCGTTGGAAATCGAAATACTTTTGATATAGATATCATAAGGGTTATCGCGATACTCATCATAAGGTACATCGATGTAGTGAATGCAGAAGTTATTACCATCTTTCAACCCACTCGCACATTCAGCACCATTCACATTCAGAGCCGGACGCATTCCACCATCGGCGGCCTCGATCATTTTAGCATCGTAAAAAAACGAAGGGGCTTTCAAATCCGTTTTTACTTCGGGAATGGAATCCGGGCAGGAGTCCATATCCCGCAGAAGCCCCGCGCCAACAAACTTGGCATACTCAGGAGCATAACCCCCCCCTACACAATGGACACCCACCATGTAGTTCTCCTTATCCTTGAAGTTATTCGCCTGCAAAACACGAACTTTCCCATTGACTCGCATGGGGCCAGTCAAGATGGTATCAGGACCTTGGGCAAATATGACGTCACCGCCAATCATGATGGGACCACCCACCTTACTATCACCATTCTGTCCCAATTTGAAGTCACCCGTTGCAGTACCAAACCAGCCAACGGAATCAGGAATCTTGATTTCCCTGTTTCCAAATTCAATGCCCTCGGCACCGAACATCTTGAACTTCATCAAGTAGTTCCATTCAAGTTGCTGTTCAGCACGCATCCCTTTCGGATCTTCGGTAACATTCTTGAAGTACAGGGGATACAGCGTATCTCGAATATCTACGCTTTCTTCAGCCCAAGTCAGACTGACAGCAGAGACTGCCATAGCAAGAGCCATGGCAAATTTTGCAAACTTATTCTTTCCAAACCACATTAGTTCATCTCCTTTAAGATGAAAACCAAACCAATGCCGACCAAGATAATCCAACCACGAACAACTTAGTCCGTAACTTTTTTAGTTACAATAGGTCAATATAAAAGTTTTACAATCTTTTTTCAACAGGAATATCTACACAACACCCCCAAAAGTGGGCTAAAATCGTCAAAAAACGGGTATTCAGTGACCTAAGGCATCATTTTTTACACAAAAAGTGTTTTTTTCATTACGATTTCCTTGTTATTTTTCTCTTGTAAATGAAAAAGTTTTTTCTAATCACGTTTTCTTTCGTCTTCCTGGCCGTTTTCATGGCTGGCTGCAGAGGCGATCAGAACAAGAACCAAGACCCAAACAAAGTAACTGTAATGATTTACAGCGAATACTTTGACCCGTCCATGCTGACAGACTTCCAGATGAAGACCGGCTACAAACTCCACCTGGAACTTTACGAAGCCCAGGAAGAGATGATCAGCAAGATACAGACCTCCGGCAACAGTCAATATGACGTCATCATCGCCAGCGACGTGGTAATTCCGCAGCTGATCCGCCTGGGATTCATCGGAAAAATTGATACGAACCAGGTGTTCAACCGAAGAAATATTGCAGAACAGTTCCTCAACCCGCCTTATGACACCACCGACGAATATTCCGTGCCTTACCTGTGGGGTACAACGGGAATCCTTTACCGCGACACAACCCTAAGCCCTTCTAAGGTCAGCTACAACACACTTTTGGATGAAAAAAGGAACAAAGGGTCCTTTAGCCTCCTTGACGAAAGCCGTTCCATGCTCAGCATGGCCCTTATGGCCAAGGGGTATGACGCAAACTCCACCGATCCCGAACAGATCAAAGCAGCCGCAGAGTACATCAAGGGCATTACCAAATCGAAGAACTTCCTAGGGTTTGACGGCTCTGTCAGCGGTAAAAACAAGGTCCTTTCTCGGCTAAACTGGGCCGCAGTGGTCTTTAACGGAGAAGCCATGGCCGCCATGACAGAAGATCCGACCTTACAGTTCGCCATTCCAATCGAGGGTTCCTTCATGTGGGTAGACGCCATGCTCCTGAGCAGCAAGGCCCCGAACCCTGAGGGAGCCTATGCCTTCATGAATTACATTCTCGACACCAAGACCGGGGCTAAATTGGCCAAATACATCAATTACGCCACCCCCAACAAGTCCTCATTGAACATCATCGACAGCGTTTTCAAGAAAAACAATGTAGTCAACCCCACCAGGGGCGACATTTCCCGACTGGTGTTCCTGAAAGATGTGGGCGAAGCCGTAGAATTCTACGATCAGGCCTGGGAATACATCAAACGAAGATAAAACTAGCCTTCGTTCTTCTTGATCGGAAGAGGGGCAAAGGGCGGTTCCAGCTCGATGCTGATGGGGCAATGGTCTGAACCCTTTACGTCGGTGTGGATTTCGGCGCTGACAATGTTAGGAACCAGGGCGGCATCTACAAAGGCATAGTCAATACGCCAGCCCACGTTACGGGCACGGGCGCCAAAACGGTTGCTCCACCAGGAATAGACGTCCTTGGTTTCGGGGTGCAGCTTGCGGAAGCTATCCACAAAGCCGTTTTCCACATACTTATCCATCCAGGCGCGTTCAATGGGCAGGAAGCCGCTGACATCGGCGTTTTCCTTGGGACGTGCAATATCGATTTCCTTGTGGCAGGTATTGTAGTCGCCAACGGTCACCACATGCTTGCCATCGTCCAACCAGCGCTTGCTGTTTTCAAGGAAGGCATCGTAGAAGCGGAGCTTGTAGTCGAGGCGGTCGTCGCCGGAGCCACCATTGGGGAAATAGATGCAGTTCAGCACCCAGTCCGGGAAGACCAACTGCAAAACACGGCCTTCGTCGTCAAATTCTTCGATATCGAAGCCGTAATTCACGCGATCAGGTTCAATCTGAGACAAGACACCCACCCCGCTGTAGCCTTTCTTGCGCTTACAGGCGTTCCAGTAGGCAAAATAGCCCTCGGGATGTGCAATAGCTTCGTCAATCTGATCTTCTTCTGCGCGCACTTCCTGCAGGCAGAGGACATCCGGCTTTGTAGAGCTAAACCAATCGGCAAAGCCTTTCTTGGCAGCAGATCTCAAGCCATTGACGTTCCAACTGTATATGTTCATTCGACACCTAATCTTTATTTTCGGCGCCAAAGATAGCTTTTTTAGCCTGTCATTCAATGTCAAAAAAAGTGTTCGTTTTTTCACTTAGGGAGGTTCATGCCCAAAAACACAAAAAAAAGCAACTCCGTTAAATTAAGTTTACAAAACGCGCTTATAAAAATGTTAAATCTTTTTTAATTATCTTAATAAAAAAAACGCATATCCAAATAATAAACGTATATTTAAAACCATGAAATCTAAAGTTCTGTTCTTATCTGGCATCGTATTTTCGTCTGCAATCTCCCTTTTGACTGGCTGCGCCGGTTCTTCCAGCGGAGAGAATCTTGAAGTTCCCACAAACCTGCCCCCCATCTGCCGAGACATCGACTTTGTGGAACAACCCGATATGCGCGAAATGTGCGGTGTAAGAACGGTCAAGAGCCGCGCCTATAAGAACATTCCTCAGCAGCGCTACCTGATCAAGCCTCAGGAAACTTCCATCGTCAAGAGCGGCAACATGCTGGAGCTCCGTTTCCAGAACTCCCTCCCCCTCTATCTGGACGGCCCTATCGTCGACGAAATGGAATTCAGCCAGGAAAAGCGCCTGCAGAAGATCAAGAACACTTACGATTATCACGAAATTTACAACAAGGGTGCAGAACGTATCCGCGTCTTCAAGATGGGCATCCCCACCGACCAGGGTAACATCTATAATTTCTGCTTCCGAATTCCCGAAAAGAAGGGTAACGCCCGTACTCGTAGCGTCGCCATGGGTAACCATATCGAAGCTCTGAGCTGTGCCGACTTTGATCGTCTGATCGAAGAGAATGCAAAGACCAAATAAATTGGTTTTTCTAAATTTGCGCCATAAAAATTGACTGGTTTTTAATGGCTGCAGAAAATAAATACATCCATAATGCCCTGAAGCAAGTTCATGTAGAAATACCGACCACTTCTGTGTCGGGTTTCTCTATTTCGGGGCTGGCCACCTACTTGCAGATGCCCGAACTGGATTTCTGCGTTGATTTGGGCGAATGCCCCCTGTCGGCCACCTCCATCAATCATGTATTTCTGACTCACGCCCATGGCGACCATGCTCGCTGCCTGATGCGTCATCACAGCCTGCGCAAGATGATGGGTGTAGAACGGGATAGCGTCTATTACATTCCCGAAAACATCGCGGAACGGGCCAAGGACTGGATCCGTGCCGAAGCCCTGTTCGAAGGGGTCGCCGAAAACAAGTTCCGTCTGCCCACCATTGTCCCCGTGGCCCCAAACGAATTGCAGTTCCTGGAGTACCGTAAGGACCTGGCCCTGGAAGCCTTTGAAGTAAAGCATTCCATACCGGCTATGGGCGGCACCGTATACCATTACAAAAAAAAGTTGAAGGAAGAATTCCTGCAGAAAACCCCTGCCGAGCTGATCGCCCTCCGCGAAAACAAGGTGGAAATCACCCGCGAAGTTTACGAGCCCCTGGTCAGCTTCATGGGAGACTGCCTGGGAGAAAGCCTGCTGGACAACTACCGCGTTTTCCAGTCCAAGATTTTGATTACGGAATGCACATTCCTTTCGCCAGAAGATGAGGCCATGAGTGTAAAGAAAGGACACAGCCACATCAACCACATTGTACACGCCCTCAAGGAAATGGGCGACAGTGTCAAGTGCGAAAAGATCATCCTGAGCCATTTCTCCATGAAGTACTCCGACAAGTACATCCGCGATGTAATAGCCAAGGCTATTCCCGAAGAATTCAAGGATAAAATTGTGGTTCTGCTATAAGGCGTGCAAACCGAATAAAAATGGAAAAAGAAATTATGAACGAAGAAGCAAAAAACGAAGTTGAAGAAGTGGTTGAAGGCGCCGCCGCAGCCGCAGAAAAGGAAGTGGTCATTCCGGAATTTTTCCGCGACCTGAAGGAAGACGAAAACGCCAAGGCCCTTTGGCACTATGTATTCCGCACCAACGGTGACCGCAAGCCCATTGCAACCCCCGACGGACTCCCCCACAAGCTGGACTTTGACTGGAAGGACATGTTCCCCACCCACAACGACCACATCGAAGTGGAAATCGGTTCCGGCAAGGGCAGCTTTATTTCGGACTATGCCGCCAAGCACCCAGACTATTTCATTATGGGTAGCGAATGGGATTACACCTGGGCCGCATTCGCCCAGCGCAAGATGGACAAGGCAGGCGTTCTGAACAACGCCAGCATGCTCCGCGGCGACGTATTCTATTTCCTCCGCGATTGCGTCAAGGACAATACCGTAGACGCCTTCCACATGTACTTCCCGGATCCGTGGCCCAAGGAACGCCACCACAAGAACCGCCTGCTCCGCCCCGACTTCCTGGAACAGGTGGCCCGCGTGATGAAGCCCGGCAAGCGTATTTTCTACTGGGGCACCGACCACAAGGAATACAACGAAGTGGCTCTTGAAGTGTTCGACAACTTCCCCGGCTGCAAGGTGCTGGTCCGCAACGAAGCTGAGCCTACCGAAGGTATCATGACCGGCTTCGAAAAGAAGTACCGCAAGGAAGGCCGCCCCATTTACCGCTCCATCATCGAGTTCGAGAAGTAAAAAAGCAACCGGTCCTTGTCATCTTTTGACATGCTATTTTTTCTAGTTTGTTTGCGGTATGTTAAAGCAGCTTTCTATTAATGGTTTCACCCTGATCTCGGAAGCGGAAGTTCCCTTCCGTCAGGGATTCACTGCAATCACCGGCGAAACCGGTGCTGGTAAGTCCGTTCTCCTGAAATCACTTCGCGTGGTTTGCGGAGACAAGGCTCAAGGGAGCTTTGTTCGTACTGGCGCCGACAAGGCCGTTGTGGAAGCCACCTTCGACATTTCTGGCGAAGATGACGTAAGGAACGTTCTCAAGGAACTGGAACTGGACGACGGAAATGACGAACTGATCATCCGCCGCGAAGTCCTGGAAAACGGCAAGGGCCGAGCCCGCGTAAACGGTTCCGTGGTCAACTTGTCTGACCTGCAGAAGCTGGGCGAAGAACTGATCCAGATGCACGGCCAGAGCGAACAGCTGCTGCTCCGCGACACCCGCACCCACGCCAAGATGCTGGACGACTACGCCGGCAACGGAAACCTGCTGACAGAATATGCAGGCCACTGGTCTGCATGGAACGGTATCAAGTCCAAGATTGTAGAAACCGAAGAAAAGGCCAAGAATCTTGCGGCCCAGAAGGACTTTTTAAAGTTCCAGTTCGAGGAACTTTCTAAGGCCAACCTGAAAGAAGGCGAAGAAGAAGCTCTTGAAGAAAAGGTAAACAGCGCCTCCAAGGTGGAAGCGGAACGCCGTTACCTGGATGAAGTCCAGGGAATTCTCGGCGGTGAAAACGGACTGTTAGACCAGGTGCAGTTGCTGCAGGCCAAGATGCGCACCCTGGCCGCCAAGGTTCCCGACTACGACGAAGATTTGAACGCCCTGGTTGAAGTGGCGGACCCCTTTGAAAGTATCTGCAAGGACTTGATGAGACTGTCGCCGTCTGCAGCGGTAAGTGCGGCAGACATCGATCGCGCCAATGCCCGCATCGCCCAGATCCAGAAATTGAAGCGCAAGTACCGCACCGACGTGGCAGGCCTTATAGAACTGACCGAGCAGCGTCGCACCGAACTGGATAGTCTTGAAAATCTGGACGCCGACCTTGAGGAACTGGAACGCCAGGCAAACAAGGAACAGGCGGAACTGAACCGCATCGCAAGCCTTTTGACCGAAGCCCGCAAGAACGCCGCCGAACGTTACGACAGCGCCGTCAGCGAAATTCTCCATAGTTTGGGCATGCCCAAGGCTGAATTCAAGACCTCCATCGAGGAACAGGCCCTCACGCCCAACGGCGCCGACCGCATTGAATTCCTGCTGGCCCCCAACCCCGGCGAAGGATTCAAGAGCCTGCAGAAGGCCGTTTCTGGCGGTGAACTTTCCCGTATGCTTCTGGCCATCAAGAGCGTTATGGCGGAACTGGACCGCGTGCCCCTGCTGATTTTTGACGAGGTGGACTCCGGTATCAGCGGCGAAGTGGGAAACAGCATCGGAGACGCACTCCGCAAGTTGGGCAAGCACCACCAGATTTTGACCATCACCCACTTGCACCAGGTCGCCAGCCGCGCAGAGAACCAGCTGGCCGTCAGCAAGAAGGAAATTGACGGCAGAACCTTCACTTCTGTGGTCGAACTAGACCGAGATGGGCGTATCGCCGAGATATCCCGCATGTTAGGGGGTGATTCCGATACAGTTCGCGAACACGCAAAACAATTGTTGGACGAAAACTTGTAGATTTTATACGGAATTTGTAGAGAACAAAAAAATGACTGAAGAAACTATCTTAACTGAAGAGAAAAAATCTGAAGTAAGACTACGCACTCGTATCTGGAGCGCTATGCGCGCTGTTGTCTTTTTAGCGGTCATCGCCTTCATCTGGCTTGGCATGGCCAAGACGGCCTGTGCATTTGTCGGCATCGCCTTGATCATGGGTTGGGTCAATCTTTACCAGCTCAGATCCCAGGAAATCGAAAAGCCCTATTACAGGTTGTGGCTGAACTTTATCGACGGGATGCTCTCCTTTACCGTTCTGACCAGCATTTTCATTCGCGACTTGATGCAGAATGACCAGGCGGAAAAGCTGCTGGCAGTAGGTTGCGTAGTTCTACTGGCAAGAACCATTGCGCACACTCTGTTTTCTCTTGGAGTTCTTCGCGAAGGAAAGACACTTCCCCGTAAGCGCCGCTGGAGCAAGCTTTCAAACATTTCTATTACAGTAACTATGGGTGTCTACCTGCTGAACCTGGAAGACTATCAGCAGATTGCCATGGTCACCAGCATCCTGCTGGTTCTTGCAGCAACAGCAGCTTACGCTTACTGGTACTACCGCGACCCCGCACACCGCAAGCCTCTTTCTATTGCTAGCCAGCTCACCATGAGCCGCATTGTTCTGACGCCTTTCTTCCTGTGGGTATTCTTCTACGACAACGACCTGAACTACAGCAACAACAGCCTGGTCTTTAAGACTTTGTCCTTAGTGATGGTTCTTGGCTTTATGCTGACCGATTTTCTGGATGGACATCTCGCCCGCAAAATGGGTGAAGTCAGCACCCTCGGAAAATATCTGGACCCCTTCAGCGATAAGATTTCCAACATGACCATTTTCATGTGCTTTATCGCAACAGGTTACGCACCCGTCTGGATGGTCGCGATTATTTACTTCCGCGAATCCAGCGTTGAAACCTTACGCACTCTGGCGGCAAGCGAAGGTCTGATTATGCCGGCCCGTCGCAGCGGTAAATGGAAGACAGCCCTCCAGGGCGCAGGCATTGTAGCCATTCTCCTAGGCGCTATTGACCCCGTGCGCATGATGATTCCCGGCTTTGATAGCATCTGGGAAAACTTCCCGCAGATTGTCATGGGCGTCATTACCACAGTGACTGTACTCAGTGGCGTAGACTACTTCGTTTCTAGCAAGCATATCCTTAAGAAGTTCGTCTAATCAGTATACAGATCTAGTCGGTACGTCCGACGGACAAAAAAAATGCACAAGAAGCCTTGACAATGTTCAAGGCTTTTTCTATATATGGTCTCAACATCGACGCGGGGTAGAGCAGTTGGTAGCTCGTCGGGCTCATAACCCGGAGGTCGCAGCGTTCAAGTCCTGCCCCCGCTACTAAAGAAAAGAGATCTAGTTTAGATCTCTTTTCTTTTTTGCATTTCTCCTAGTTAGCATTGTTTCCAAAACAACGTTATTAACCTCACACCCAATTGATAGTATTCTAAAAAACATCCATATTTTTCTAAATTGCCCACCGATGAAGGAAAAAGACGACAATTTTTCAAGACTGATTAACGACGATAAAATCCTGTACATTCCCGCAATGAGGATTGTGACATTGGTTTTCGCCATAATCTGCACCATGTTCATCGCGGTGAACATCATGCAAAAAGAGCCCCTGATCGCCGCCATCAATGGTGGTATCGCGTTCATCATGTTCTTCAGCTACTTCACCATCATCCGTTTCGACTCCCTAAAAGTTGCAACCCCCGTCACGATGCTGATGCTGACCGTCCTGATTATCACCTACATCATCAATGGCGGTCACGAAGGTTTCGGTGTCATGTGGGTGGTGCTAGTCCCTGTCATCGCCCTTTACTGTTTCCACACAAAGTTAGCGGTAGGCTTCCCTCTGTTCATCGGAGCCATCCTAGCCATAGCCTTTTTCACTCCAGTCTTTGAATACTGCTACCAGTACCAGGAATCTGTACGCGTCCGCCTCCCCTTCATTTACACAGCTGAAGTCGCCATAGCCATCTTGCTCAAGCGAAATATCAACTTGAACAAGAAATACATGAACCACCTGCTCCGCCAGAACATCCAATACAAGGAAAAGGCAGAAGCGGCCAGCAAGGCAAAGAGCGATTTTCTCGCAAACATGAGCCACGAGATTCGCACCCCCATTAACGCCATTCTGGGAAACGACGAACTGATCCTGAGAGAATCCCAGGAACCTGATTCCCTGGAATACGCAAAGAATATCAAGACATCTAGCAAGGCCTTGCTTTCCCTTATTAACGACATTCTTGATTTTTCAAAGATCGAATCGGGTAAACTGAACATCATTCCCACAGAATACAACCTGGGAATTTTGGTTAAGGATTCCTTCAACCTGATTGCTAACCGAGCAGAAAGCAAGGGACTGGAACTGCGAACAGATGTTGAACAGGCTGCGCCCTCGGTCCTGCTAGGCGACGAACCCCGTATCCGCCAGATTTGCAGCAACCTGCTGACCAACGCCATCAAATACACCAAGAGCGGTTCCGTTACGCTTCGCGTTTATACGACCATTGGCGAAAAAGACTGGATCAACTTGATTATCGAAGTCCAGGATACTGGCGTAGGCATTTCCGAAAACAATCTGAAGTACCTGTTTGATTCTTTTAGCCGAATTGATGAAAGGCTTCACCGCAATATCGAAGGAACCGGTCTGGGTCTGGCCATCACCAAGCAGTTGGTCGAACTGATGAACGGAACCATTCAAGTCGAAAGCATTGCAGGACGCGGATCCACATTCAAGGTTAGCCTTCCCCAAAAGATTGTTTCTGCAACGCCGGTAGGCGACATAAATGTTTCTGTTCAGGAAGAGGAACCTACTTACCACGAAGAGTTCCACGCCCCCAACGCCCACATCCTGGTCGTCGACGACGTATCTATGAACCTGAAGGTTTTCTCGGGACTTCTCAAGAAGACCCAGATGCAAATCGATACGGCCGTCAGCGGCGAAGAATGTTTGAAGATGGTTCGCGAAAAACAGTACGACCTGATTTTCCTGGATCACATGATGCCCAAGATGGACGGTGTCGAAACCTTCCGTCTGATGCGGTCTCTAGACAACATGAATCCTAATACGCCTGTTGTCATGTTGACAGCCAACGCACTGGAAGGCGCACGGGAACAATACCTGAGTGAGGGTTTTGTAGACTACCTGTCAAAGCCGATCCATGCCGACCAGCTTGAAAAAATGGTACTGAAATATCTACCGAAGAATCTTATATGTCGCGTCTAACAGAATCCGAAGCTCTTGATTTATTTTTGAACGCCCCCCTGGAAGAACTTTGCGCCAGGGCAAATGTAGAGAAGGAACGTCGCCACGGCAAATCAGTTTATTGGGTGAACAACCGCCAGATCAACTACACCAACGTATGCATTCTGCATTGTAAGTTCTGTGCCTTCAGCAAGATCAAGAAAGATAGCGTTACCGCCTACGACTGGGATTACGACACCATTCGCGACAAGGCGGCTTTCGCCATTGAAGGCGGTGCAAGAGAGCTGCACATTGTTGGCGGCCTCCATCCGGATCACCCATTCGATTATTACATCGAAATGTTGCGCAAGCTTCGCGTAGAATTTCCCAAGGTCAACCTGAAGGCTTTTACCGCAGTAGAAATCGCCCACTTCGCCAAACTGTCTGGGCAGACTCCCCTGCAGATCATGGAAACGTTGAAGGGCGCAGGTCTTGATGCACTGCCCGGCGGCGGTGCCGAAATTTTGGTGCAGAGTGTTCGCGACCAGATTTGCCCGGGTAAGGAAACTGGCGAAGAATGGTTGGATGTACACCGTGCGGCACACAAGATTGGCATTCCTACCAACGCCACCATGCTGTTCGGCCATATCGAAACTCCGGAACATCGCATCGCTCACATGAAGATGCTCCGCGACCTGCAAGATGAAGCCCCCGGCTTTTTCGCATTTATTCCTCTGGTGTACCATCCGGAACACAACGCCCTTCACAGCATCGTTCCCAACATGACCAGTCAGGAAGATATTCTGCGTACGGTGGCGGTGGCACGACTGTTCCTGGATAACTTCCCCCACATCAAGGCTTACTGGATCCAGATGGGAATCGAGACCGCCATGAAGGCATTGCACTCCGGTGCCAGCGATTTGGATGGAACTATCATCGAAGAAAAGATTACCCACGCCGCAGGAGCCAAGGTTCCCGTGGGCATGAGTCCGGAACGTATGCGTCAGCTGATTTTGAACGAAGGTTTGGAACCGGTGGAACGCGACGCTCTTTACGAACGATTCTCTTAAAGCTCAACCATGCGTTCGACCGCTTCGGCGAACAACGCAGGCTCTTGCAACAAGCTAATTACAACCCAGCCGTCATCTTCGAAATCGAAGAAGAATCCCGGCTGTACCAGCACACGTTTTTCGCGAAGTAGGCGAAGAGTCAATTCCTCGTCATCGTCGCCCAGATGCAACACGGCATACCAGCCCCCAAGAACCTTGGGACAATACTTGCCGGGGAATGCGGCACGAAGGGTTTCCCAATTGTTTTGCAGACGCTCACGAACTTGTGCTTCGTAATCGGCGGAGCGAGCCAACAGCGGTGCCGCCAGAGACTGGGCGCAAGAAGAAGCGCTCAAGTAAGCGTCTTCAACGAATTCAAGGGCGGCACGGATTTCTTCGAAATTTTCACGGGGGGCATAGAAGGCCATCCAGCCGAATTTTAATTGCGGAGCGCCAACAGCCTTGCTCAAACCATTGAGCCAGAAAATGGGACACTTGGGTCCGTTTACAGGAGCAAAGACAATGTCGTTTCCACCGCAGTCAAAGAAGTCGGCGTTAATGTTTCCGTCACCAAGACCATTGCGGTTTCCGCCGCGCAAATACAGCCAACTGCGTTTGACTTCGTCGCTGAAGCCATAATCGCCGAAGACTTCATCTACCACGAGAATCAAGTTGTTCTCTTCGCAGAAGCGAACAATTTCATTCCACTCGGCGAGGCCCACAATATGGCCTGTGGGATTATGGGGCGAAACCAGCAGAAGGATGCGGGCGTTTTCGGGAGCGGCCAGCAGGCTGTCTGTATCCAGCACGAAGCGGAACTGGGGAGCGGAAGATTCAGGAAGGCAAGATGCATCGACTCCGCCCCGCGGGCTTTGCTCAGCATGATGCGAAGGAGCGACGTTCTGTTCTGCATGACACTCGGCGGGAGTCTGCGGGCTTCGCTCAGCATGATGCGCGGAAAGTTCCTGACGTAAAGAGCGAACGGTCTTTAGCCCAGTTTTCTTCTCGCGGATCAGTTTCAAAAAATAGGGAGCGCATTCCAGATGTTCCAACTGGGCCAGCGTATCCAGCAGCGGATAGCCGGGCATCGGCGTCAAGATGGCATCGCCTGGATTGCAGAATGTCTTAAAGAGTACAGAGTAAGCTTCGCTGGTACTTGCGGTAATGATGACCTGGTTTGCAGTAAAGCGACCACCTCTTTCACGATAGTAAGCGGCAACGGCGTCTCGGGCCTCACGCCAGCCCGAGGCATCGGGAGACCAATGGCCGAACTGTTTGCGGGCTTCGTCTACCGCGGAGTCCAATTCCACAGGCAGTCCCACGCGAACCGGCGAACTGACGGTCATGTCGATAAACGGAGCGCTTTCCTTTTTCGCTTTTTCCAACTCTTCGAAAAAGGGGCTGGGAGTCAAATCATTGGGAAGCCTTTCAGAAAGTCTAACATTCAAACGGTTCATTTATTACATCCCATAGATTACAGCTTCTAGCGGTCTTAAAACTCTTGTTACGCCCGACGATTCAAACGGACCTTCGTAATTGCCTATTAATAGTTTGCGGTTCTCTACCAGGCGTCCATCATATTCAACTTCCGTCTCGCCAAGGTTAACCAGCACCACAGTGCCGTCACCTCGCCTATAGGCCATCATTTGTTCGTGTTCGGGGAGCAGCGCCGTAAAGGGGCCCCCGTCCAGATCGGTATTGGAAGAGCGCAAGGCGATCAGTCGACGGTAAAAATTCAGCACGGAGTTTGGGTCCGATTCCTGGGCCGCCACGTTGATTTCGACATAGTTGTCGTTCACGGAGAGCCAGGGTTTGCCCGTGGTGAATCCGGCGTTGGCGTCGGCGTTCCACTGCATGGGCGTGCGGGAATTGTCGCGACTAAAACGGTTTACGAAGGCCATGGCCTGCTCGTGGGAAAAGCCTTCCTGCAGGGCCATCTTGTACTGGGCCTTGGTATTGATTTCGTCGTACTTTTCCAGGTCGTTCCACTGCACGTTGGTCATGCCGATTTCCTGACCCTCGTAAAGGAAGGGAGTCCCTCGCAAGGTCAAGAGCAGCGTAGCCATGGCCTTAGCCGCCAACACGCGCAGCTTGGGATCGGCAGCCACCCGTTCGCTAAAGTAATTGTTCACGCAGCGGGGCTTGTCGTGATTTTCGAAAAAGGCAGGATACCAGCCGTTCTTCGCAGTGGCCTCCTGGCTTGCCAGCAGAGCCTTCTTAAAATCCATGATGCCGTAGGGCGACGGCTTGCACCAGATTTCAACATCGTGCAGGTGGCCAAACTCGAAGAGCATATCGAAGGCGCCGTTCTCCCCTACCCAATATTTCAAGTCGTCGGGTCCCACGCCGTTTGCCTCGGCCACGGTGAACACGTCCTTGCCCTGAGTCACGTTCTTCTTGAACTCCTGCAAGAAATCCAGGACACCCGGGGTATTTACGGTCATGGTGTGAACGCTGACCAGGCCATCGCTTGCATCAGGGGTTCCGCTTTCAAAGCCGTTCGGTTTCTTGATGTAGGGAATGGCGTCAATTCTAAAACCGCCCACGCCCTTTTTAATCCAGAAGTTGGCAATGTCGAAAAGGGCCTGGCGCACGTCGGGATTTTCCCAGTTCAGGTCGGGCTGCTGGGTGGCGAAGGTGTGCATGTAGTACTGCTGACGTTCTTCATTCCATTCCCACACGGAGCCGCCAAAGATACCGCGCCAGTTGTTGGGAGGAGCCGGTCGCGTTCCCGGTTCGCCAGCAACGCCATCTTTCCAGATGAACCAATCGCTCTTGGGATTGTGGCGGCTGGACTTGGATTCCTTGAACCATTCACACTGATCGGACATGTGGTTGAACACCAGGTCCATCACAATCTTGATGCCACGCTTATGGGCCTGGGCAATCAAGTTGTCCATGTCGGCCATGGTTCCATACAGGGGATTGATTTCGTAAAAATTGGAAACGTCGTAGCCGTTATCCACCATGGGAGACGCATACACCGGCGTAAGCCAGATCGCCCCCACGTTCAAAGACTTCAGATAATCCAGCCGGCTGGTAATGCCGTTCAGGTCCCCGATTCCATCTCCGTTGGAGTCCTGGAAACTGCTGGGATAAATTTCGTAGGCAATGGTATGTTTCCAGCGCTGCATACGACGTCAAAACTATTTCTTGTGCTTCTTGATCAGGCCCACTAGAATCGTGGCCACCAAAATTCCGGCAGGCAGAACAACGGCGATGGTCAAAAGGATCAGCTTCTGGAAGTCGCTCATTTCCTTCAGGGATTTCTTGAAGTTCTTAATGCGATCCAGCAGGCCCACCTTCCCTGCCGGAGCGGCACCATTTGCGGCACCCTCGGCACCGGCAGAAGCCTCATCGGAATCAGCCAGATCCTCGGAACCGGCAAAAGCCTTTACATCGGGAAAGTGGCCCAGCAGACCTGCCACGGCATCCTTTATCGGCACCACAAAACCACCGACCTTGTCGGCGTACATGGCGTAGCGTTTCTTGAACGGACGTGTCAGTCTACCAGTTAAATCCATAATTCCTCTACTCTAGATTCCTCGACTTCGCCACTTCGTGGCTACGCTCGGAATGACACTTACAGCCTACCTGTACAGCAGGTTCACACCGCCGAACAGGGCGCGCATGTTAGCCTTCAGAGTATCGCTAGAAACACCGCGGCCTTCCACTTCCTTGCCATTGGCCTTCAGCACAATACGGCTGAGACCGCGACCAGCCCACATGGAATCCTTTTCAGGAACCACCACCTGGCGATACTTCACCAGTTCCACCGGCATGCCGATTTCACGCATGAGCATAAGGCCAGCTTCAATGGGACCTTCGGCAGTGATGGACTTGATTATGGGCTCCTTGTCCTTCTTGAAGTGGAACACGAAACGGTTTTCATCGGGAACAACTTCGATGTTGTTGAACACCAAACGGCCGTTCACGTTAACGCGCTGTTCGCGGAAAACATCCAGAACCCGTTCGGCGCTCAGCTCGCCTTCCTTTTCGCTGCAAGCCTTCAAGATGGGCTGCAGTTCGGCGGCTTCGGCCAGACTCATCTTGTAACCGAACTTGGTGATGATTTCGTACACGGCGGTACGACCACTCTGGCTGGTGAAGCTGAGGGAATCGTTCTGGTTACGGCCGATGATGGAGTAGTCGATGGGGCGGTATGCACCCTTCTTCATGTCCTTGGTCTTGCTGGCGCCATCCTGGTGGATACCGCTACGATGGACGATAGCTTCGGCACCGATCAACGGAGCACGATTGTAGATGTTGATACCGGACCACTGAGAAATCAGGATGGCGGTTTCGTAAATTCTTTCCAGATGCAGGCCAGTGTCTACACCGGAGTTGTGCAGGCCCACAGCCACTTCGTAGAAGTTGGTATTGCCGCAACGTTCACCCAGACCGTTCAAGGCCACTTCCATCTGGGTTGCACCCACGAAGAAACTTTCCAGGGTAGCGGCAGTTGCCATGCCCAGGTCGTTATGGCAGTGAACAGAAATAGTCACGTTCTTGGGCAGAGCATCGTACACCTGCTTGATCTGGGAGATGTACAGCATGGGGCGATAACGTTCCACGGTGTTGGGCAAGTTCAAGGTAGTTGCCCCCGCTTCCACCACGGCCTTCAAAACTTCAATGACAAAGTCCATGTTTTCCAGGCAGTCACCGAAATGTTCGCAGCTGAATTCCACGGTACCGCGGTCACCCACCAGAGACTTTGCCAACTTCACGCATTCCACGGCCTTGGCCTTCACCTGTTCCGGAGTCATGTGCAGCACATGTTCCATGGAGAGGGGGCTAGTTGCCAAGAAGGTGTGGATACGAGGATTGGGAGCATACTGGACCGCTTCCCAGCAGCGCTGAATGTCGCTGGGGACGCAACGGGCAAGACCAGCCACCACGATCTTCTGGGCGACTTCATCACCTTCTTCAGCCATCTTTGCGGTGAGCTGGGCCAGTTCCTTACAAGATTCAAAATCCATTTCGCTAGAAGCCGGGAAACCCACTTCGGCCCCCTGCACACCCAGCTTCAACAACTGGAGGTAAACGTCCTTCTTCTGGGCGTTATTCCAGGGCTTGGGCAGAGCCTGGTTACCGTCACGCAGAGTGACGTCGTAAAAAAACGGTTTTCTTGCCTGATCGGCACAATCCATCATGCACTTCATTTTTCATCTCCTTGCCGCTTCCTTCGATTTTCACCGGGAACGCAAAGTCATTTAATTTTCAATCTCAAAGATAGCTTTTTTTATCCCTCTGACCAAAAAACAAAGGCCCGCTTTCCCGAGGAAGCAAGCCTTTTTAGTGTTCAATTTCAATAAAAAAAGTCTTATTGATTCAATACCCTAAAACCTCGCCTCGGTATTACACAGAGCGGTGCAAAGTAGAAGTTGTAGGTCTAGGATCATTTTCATGCTGATGAATATACAAAGAAGTTTCCCCCACGGCAAGGGAAACTCCTTATTTTTTAGTAGCTGTTCAACAAGACCAGACTGCTAGAATTTAATCAGCATGTTCCGACTTGAATTTCCTGCCGAGACACGAAGGACATAGATACCAGACATGGCCGGCTTTTCCAGTTCCATGGTATGCTCACCGACAAGAACGCACTGTTAACGGTCATATCTTCCTTAAACATAGATGTCAGACATGACTCTTGAATTTCATATATTCTTTCCGTCGGAAACACCGACTTTTTTGTATATCGCCCGACAATCGCCCGCGAATTTATTTCGCACTACGGGAAATGCGATCCTCGCCCCCATGGATAAAACAGCAGGCGGATATCGCAGACCATTCTGCTCGTATTCGGGCTTTGGAAACGTAGGTGGATTTCTTCGTAAAAGGCGACAAAGCGGGGAGATACTAGTTTTATAATCGCGCTGCGTTTTTTCTACTTTTCTTTTTATGGAACACGAGTATACTGTCAGAGGGCGAATTTTTCCGGAACCGGACCAGGTTCAGGACATTTCTTCGCTTCGCAAGTTTATCAACAAGATGAGTTGGGTCGAACAGGACTTCGAATCCCTGGGTTTGAAAATCGACGAGCGGAACGTTTCCCGATTCTCGATGAAGAGCGAGGACCTGGACAATGCCGCCCTGGAACAGGCTTGTCAAAATCTCTCCATGCTTCTGGGTTGCAAGGTCATCCTGAGCAAGGACCACGAAGTTTACGGTGTAGCCAATGTGTTCAACGGCGGATCCGATTACGAAGTCGTCGACGAGGATTGTTACCTGTGGATTTATGAACGGGGAGCGCGCCTCTCCTGCGAAAAAACAAAATTCTGGAACGAGAAGTTCACGGATTTGGAACAGAAATTCGCCCAGGGAGCCGCCGCCAAGGCTTTGCAGAACTTGGACCCCATCCTGTAATAAAAAAGTTCGAACTTTATTATCTTTGCCCCCATGATTCTATTAGTGGCCGAAAAACCTTCCGTTGCAAACCAACATTACAAACCTATGCTGGAACGCCTGGAGGGCGAAAAATTCACACAGGGAGATGGTTGCCTGATTGGGCAGAACCATTGCATTACCTGGTGTGTGGGTCACTTGATTACCCTGGCCCCCCTTGATGCCTACCCCGGTTTCGAAGGGGGCTGGAAGTTGGGCAACTTGCCTTTGCTCCCCGAAAAGTTCCGCCTTATGGAGATTGAAAGCACAAGAAAACAGCTAACTGTTGTGCGAGAAATGATGAGTAAGGCGGATGTCCTCGTGAACGGCGCCGATGCCGGCCGCGAAGGTAATCTGATTTTTGACCTGGTCCTTGATTTTACCCCCGCCTTTAAGCAAAAGCAGATCAAGCGTCTTTGGGTGAACAGCTATGTGGCCAAGGATCTGGACAAGGCCTGGAAAAATCTGGAAGATGCCACCCAGCGATTAAACTTGAGTTATGCCGCTCGCCTGCGTCAGCGCGCCGACTGGATGGTAGGCCTTAACGCCACTCGAGCCTATACGCTTACGGCTGGCCGCGGCAAGATGATTTCTGTGGGCCGCGTGCAGACACCCACTTTAAACTTGATTGTAGAACGTGACGCCCTGGTGGAACAGTTCAAGGAACTGTATTACTACAGCGTAGTGGGAACCTGGAAAGGATTCCAGGCACAGTTGCTGCGCCCCGACCGCGACGCCAAGGATTCTGGCAAGGACAGCGCAGAAGGCCCTGCCCTGAAAGTGGCGGTCTTTGAAAAAGAGGAACCGGCCCAGGCCGTAGTGGACAAATGCGCCCCGCCCGAAGATGCGGTCATCGCAGGCATTGACGTCCAGCAGAAAAAGCAGTTCCCCCAAAAACCTTTCGACCTGACGGAACTGCAGAAAGAAGGCAACAAGCGTTTTAAGTACAGCGCCCAGCAAGTGCTGGATTGCGCCCAGAATCTTTACGAAAAGAAGTTGCTTACCTATCCCCGTACCGACTCCGCCTACCTGCCCGACACCATGAAGCAGGAAGCTTACGCCCTGGCACAACGCCTGGCAACGCCCCAGCAGCAAGGGATCATGCGTCCGGAATCGGAAAATTTCGTCTTCATCAATTCCAGCAAGGTCACGGACCACTTTGCCATCATTCCTACAGGGGAACTGCCCAACGGTCTCCCTGAAATGGAAGAGAACATCTACAATCTGGCCAAGGAACGTTTTGTCCAGGCATGGCTGAAACCCTATGTTTGGAATGAAATGGAAGTGACACTGACCGCCCCTGCGGGCAGTGACGCAGAAACCTTCCGCCTTAAGCTTAAGAAAAACGAGGACTTAGGTTTCCGCGCATTGGTCAAAGAAGAGAAGAAGGCCAAATCCAAGAAGAAGGGCGACGCAGGCGCCGACTCCGCCGCAGCCGACGGAAAATCCGGCGACGACAGCGGCAATTCTGACGACATTACCAATATCGTGGAATCCTTCCCCGACTGGAAGCAGGGCGACAAGGCCCCCTTCGACGCCCTGGAACTTCAGAAGAAAAAGAAGTCCAAGCCCAAGTATTATACCGAAGCCACCCTCCTTGCCGCCATGAAGACTGCAGGCAAGCAGATCGACAACGAAGAACTGGCCGAAGCCATGAAGGACCGCGGTCTTGGAACTCCAGCCACTCAGGCAGGCATCATCGAGACCTTGAAAAAGCGCGGATTCATCGAAGCCCAGAAAAACAATCTGGTCAGTACCGCCCGCGGCCGCGAAGTCATCGCCCTCATGGACGAAAAAGTCAAGTCCCCCGAAATGACCGGCGAATGGGAATACAAGCTTTCCCAAGTAGAAAAGGGCAACCTGGATCCCAAGGAATTCCGCGACGGCATCGTGGAATATGTGAAGGAACTTTTTGTTCAGCTTCACGAAAAATACGGCAGCCAGTTTGAACGAGAAACCGTAACAGAAGCTCTCCCCTGCCCCAAGTGCAGCCAGCCCATGGAAATCGCCCCCTGGGGATACGTCTGCAAGAATGGCGAATGCGGTTTCAAGGCAGGCCACACCATTGCAGGCCGCACCCTTAGCCACGCCGAAATGGGCAAGCTTCTGGCCACCGGCAAATCTGACTTGCTCAGCGGCTTCAAGAGCAAGAAGGGAACCACCTTCAGCGCCAACCTGGTTCTTGGCGAAGACGGCAACATCGGATTTGAATTTAGCGACGAACCCCAGGACGCAGCCCCCACAGACTATACCTGCCCCAAGTGCCAAAAGAAACTAAAAAGTTTAGGCAACCGTCTCATTTGCGAAGAGCCTTGCGATTTCGTTTTCTATAAGACTATCGCCGGCCACGTCATGAGCGACGAAGAAATGGCGGAGCTGTTCAACAACGGCACCACCGACGTCATCACCGACTTTATCACTAAGAAGGGCCAGGCCTTTAGCGCCAAGGTGGTCTGGGATAGCGATCACAAGGCCACCTTCGCCTTCGAAAATGACGGACACTTCCACGGTACCGAAACCAAGTTTAAGTGCCCCATCTGCAAACACACCCTAGAAGAAAACAAGAACGCCATTTTCTGCACAGGTAAAGGTTCCGACCGCGATGAACAAGGCAATCCCTGTGACTGCAAGTTCACACTGTTCAAAACAGTCGCCGGCAAGAAACTCCGTGCCGCCGACATCAAGGCCTTGCTCAACGGCGAAAAAACGGAACTGATCAGCGGATTCAAGAACAAGAAGGGCGAAAACTTTGACGCCTTCCTGAAAATGAGCCCCGTAGGCCGCGTAGAATTTGAGTTCCTCCGTCGCGAATACCCCTGCCCCGGTTGCGGAGGTTTCCTACGCAAGGTAGATGGCGGCTACCAGTGCATGCAATGCGGTTACGGCATTCCGCAAGTGTTCTACCAGCGCAAATTCTCTGACGAAGAAGTGGAATATCTGCTGAAGAACAAGTTCTCGCCGGTGCTAGAACCGTTCAAGAAGGACGTCACCACCTTCCGTGCCGCCCTAGAAATCCGCGAAGGCGGAAAGCTGGGCTTTAACAAGTTGACTGTTGAAGTCATCAAGCAGAAATAGCAAACCTTAATCGATCCGTTCGCCCACAAGAACGCTCAGGTAAGCTACGGTAACAGCGGCTGCAGCCACGACACTGCCGGCCCCCACCAGCATTGCACAGAAAACAGCGGGAGCTGCTGCCAGAAGAAGACCGAAGAGAGTGTTGTTGCGCTGGATGTTCAGAATATTGTGCATAGTTAATCCTTTTTTCTTTTTTACGTGTACAAATATAGGTTTACATTCGCGTCAATTTCTGACAATTTTATATACAAAAAAAAGACCGACGGTTTTACCCGCCGGACTTATTTGTCGATCATTTATCAGTTAGACTTTAACAGCCTGCAAAACTACTTACCAAGAATCTGGTTGTAGAAATCCGGAGCGAACTTCTGGATGTAACCCATAATGAAAATGACCAGCACGATCAAGGGCAGAATCCACTTGATGTAAAAACGGACAATCCCGTTTACGGGAAGTTTCATACCACTACCGGTATTGACTTCATCGTAGAAATTCTTCTGGCCCCAGCCGTAACGGAAGTTGCAGAACACCACGAAGAACAAGCTACCGAGAGGCAGCAAGGTGTTAGAAACGATAAAGTCTTCCAGGTCGAGAACGCCGCTGCCAGCACCAAAGGGCTGAAAGCCAGAAAGCACGTTAAAGCCCAAAGCACAAGGCAAGGAAAGAACGATAATCGCCAGAATGTTCCACTTCACCACCTTCTTGCGGTCGTAACCCTTCAGGTCCATCCAGAAAGAGATGATGTTTTCGAACACGGCCACCAAGGTACTCAGGGCGGCAAAGCTCATGAACAGGAAGAAGGCCACACCGCACCAGCGACCCGCAGGCATCTGGCTAAAGATGTTGGGCAGAGTCACGAACACAAGGCCAGGACCAGCACCCGGTTCCACATTGAAAGCGAAGCAGCTGGGAATAATGATCAAACCGGCAAGCAAGGCCACCACCGTATCCAGGACGCAGATATTCACCGCTTCCTTGGCTAGGGTATGCTTCTTGCCGATGTAGCTTCCGAAGATGGACATGGAACCGATACCGATACTCAAGGTAAAGAAAGCCTGTCCCATGGCGGCAAAGATTACTTCGGTAACGCCCTGCTGCTGCAGACGGGCAAAGTCCGGGAGCAAGTAGAACTTGAGGCCTTCTTCAGCACCGGGCAAGGTCACAGCGCGGATGGCAAGAATAATCATGATCACGAAAAGCATAGACATCATGCTCTTGGTTACACGTTCCACGCCCTTCTGCAAGCCCAGAGAAACGATTCCCAGACCGAGAATGGTAGCAATAGCCATCCAGCCCACCTGCACGCTGGGATTCCCCAACATGGTGCCGAATCGTTCACCCACCTGTTCAGGAGACAGGCCATGAATATCCCCTTCCACCGCCATGTGGTAGAAGTAGTACATCATCCAGCCGCTCACCGTGGTGTAGAACATCATCAGCAGGTAGTCACCGACGATCATGGGATACTTGGCAATATGCCACTTGGAACCGGCAGGTTCCAGTTCTTCGAAAGATCGGCCGATACCGCGCTTACTGGCACGACCGACAGCAAATTCGGCAATGAGGGCGGGCAAGCCCAAGATCACCAGGAAGAACAAGTAGATCAGGATGAATGCGGCACCACCGTACTGGCCCGTAATGAAGGGGAAACGCCAAACATTACCGATACCAATGGCGCAACCCGCCGCAATCAAAATAAAGCCAAGACGAGATTTAAAATTTTCTCTTTGATTCATTTTCAATAACCCGCAGATTTCTTAGGTTCCAAATTCAATGCCGTTCACAACGTGGTAGCGACGTTCTCCGTTAGCCTTGATAACTACGGCCACGCCATCTAGGTAGTACACACCCTTTTTGGAAACATGGTAGCGCAAACGATCAATCTTACGGTCAGAGACGTAAATCATCAAGGGCATCAGGAACATATCGTGGCTAATAAAGATATTCACACGGTTGGTTTCAGACATGTTGGGAATGATTCCCTGCACAATCGTCTGAACGGCACGGGCTTCCAGGTCATAGAAGGCAGAGGTCAGCAAACCATCGAAGGCCCACTGGGAGTATACTTCACCTTCATTAATACTGGCGGTAGAATCCTTCTTGTACTGTTCAAAAAGTTCCATGTCCTTGATGTAGGTGCTGGCCACCAGGCGATTGGTAATGACAGACTGGAAGCTGGTCGTATCTTCACCACGACCGTAGGCAATGTTGATTGCGGTACTGCGAGTACGCACGAAATCGGTATGACCATAAGAGAAAGCTTCGGAACTGGCCAAAAAACCGCCCAGGCGCTGAGACTGTTCGATACCGGCCTCGGTCAGCTTGGATTCAACACCGACACCACTTTCGCGACGTCCATGACGAATGACAAAGGCAACCTTGTCGCCCTCTTCCAGGCTTTCATAAACAGACTGAACCGTTTCGTAATCGGTAATGGCCGAAGCAGCGACATACTGACGGTCCTTTTCGATTTCTTCAGTCAGGATTTCGAAGGGCATATCGTTACCGGTAATGCCGCTGATAGAAGAGGTATCGCCCTCGGGCACAAAGGAAGTATCCAGAGGCATCTCGGATGCAGAAGAAATTTCCAGCGAGGCAGAAGATTCAATGGGCTGCGAGTTGGGATCATCACCAACCGTGGCAGAGCTGGCCGGATTAACCGGGGTTTCTATGGGAGGAGTCTGCGGATCATCGGCAGGCGGATTGACGGCCACACCAGAATCATTGGAACTATCACTACCACATGCACTAAAGAGCATGGCGGCTATAGAAATGGGCAATAAAAATTTCTTCATCATAATGTTCCAATATAGTAAGATGATCTTTTTCAAGATTTTCCACTTTTTTAATTTTTGTATATTTGAGCCGCTAATTTTATAAAGAACGTAGGTTGATCATGAGCGAAAATTACAAGTATGGTTTTGTGACTGATATCGAGAACGAGGCTTTTGAAAAGGGTCTTAACGAAGATGTCATCCGCCGTGCCAGCGCTCTCCGTGGCGAACCTCAGTTCATGCTGGACTTCCGCCTGAAGGCCTACGAAAAGCTCTTGACCATGGAGCAGCCCAAGTGGGGCGAACTGAATTTTGAACCTGTAGATTTGCAGGACATCGTCTATTATTCCGCTCCCAAGAACAAGAAATCCCACGAAAAGATCGAAGACGTGGACCCGGAACTTCTGGCCACCTTCGAAAAGCTGGGAATTCCCCTGGACGAACAGAAGCGCCTGGCCAACGTAGCCGTGGACGCCGTGTTCGACTCCGTCAGCATTTATACAAGCCACAAGAAGAAGCTCATGGAAATGGGCATTATCTTCTGCAGTATTTCCGACGCCATCAAGGAATATCCGGAACTGATTGAACAGTACCTGGGTAGCGTGGTCCCCGCAGGCGACAACTACTTTGCCGCCCTGAACAGCGCCGTCTTTGGCGACGGAAGTTTCGTCTACATTCCCGCAGGCGTCAAGTGCCCCATGGACCTGTCCACCTACTTCCGCATCAACAACAAGGAAGCAGGCCAGTTCGAACGCACCCTGATTATCGCCGACGACAATGCCGAAGTCAGCTACCTGGAAGGCTGCACCGCTCCTGAATTCTCTAGCAAGCAGCTCCATTCCGCTATCGTAGAACTGGTAGCCAACGAAAACGCCAAGATTAAGTACAGCACCGTGCAGAACTGGTACGCCGGCGATCGCGAAACTGGTGCTGGTGGCGTCTATAACTTCGTGACCAAGCGCGGCAAGTGCGCCGGCAAGAACA
Source organism: Fibrobacter sp. UWH6 (assembly GCF_900142465.1). Taxonomy (NCBI): domain Bacteria; kingdom Pseudomonadati; phylum Fibrobacterota; class Fibrobacteria; order Fibrobacterales; family Fibrobacteraceae; genus Fibrobacter; species Fibrobacter sp. UWH6. Next base: position 85,395 of record NZ_FRAX01000006.1, on the reverse strand, counting down.
GCCGCATCAGCTGGACCCAGGTAGAAACCGGCTCCGCCATCACCTGGAAGTACCCCAGCTGCGTTCTGGTTGGCGACAACTCCGTAGGCGAATTCTACAGCGTTGCCCTTACCAACGGACACATGCAGGCCGATACCGGCACCAAGATGATCCACATCGGTAAGAACACCAGGAGCACCATTATTTCTAAGGGTATCAGCGCCGACTGCTCCAGCAACGCCTACCGCGGCGAGGTTTCTATCCGTAAGGGAGCCGCAGGCGCCCGCAACTACACCCAGTGCGACAGCATGCTGGTTGGTGACAAGAGCGCCGCCCATACGTTCCCGTATATCACGGTGGCAAACCCCACCGCACAGACGGAACACGAAGCCACCACCAGCCGCATCAGCGAAGACCAGCTGTTCTATTTCGAGAGTCGCGGCATCAAGCGCGAAGACGCCATTCAGGCCATGGTAGGCGGTTTCTGTAAGGACGTGTTCAAGGAACTCCCCGGCGAATTCGCCACCGAAGCCCGCCAGCTTCTGACATTGAAGCTGGAACACAGCGTGGGGTAACTCGCGTGTCATCCTGAGCGCCCCTCCGCGTGTCACCGGAAAACACAACCGCCCCCCATCTTTGAGCGTATTTTTACAAAAGGGGTTACTAAACAAACCATTTTCAACGTTTTGGTAACCCAATATTTAGTTTATCTACAACATTTTCTCTTTAAAAGGTTACTAAAGTCCTTTACACATCAATTTTAGTAACCCACAATAAGAGCCTCACACAGGAAAAGCTCCTTTCACCAGCACTTTTTGTTTAATTTATTCAAAAAAGGGGTTACTAAAACACATCTTCAAACATATTTAGTAACCCATTTTGCCGAAAAGACACCACTTTCACTCCGATTAGATTCATTTCTTGTTATATTGTGAAAAAATTGGATTCCACTCCTACAAACCTAAGAAACGCATGGTCTTCGGCCCCCTCTAGATGGAACCCGCAAACAACGAGGTATTTATGAACGTTCTTTTCTTGATGGCTAACGGTTTTGAAGAAACCGAATTCGTTACTCCTTTTGACTACTGGCAGCGTGGCGGTCTGAATGTGACTTTGGCTTCCATCAGCGATAGCCTGGAAGTTGTAGGCGCCCATGGTCTGGCCATCAAGGCAAACGTTCTCTTGAAAGACGTGATGGCAGGAGCCGCAGCTAGCCTCGCCGACTTCGATGCAGTCTGCCTCCCCGGTGGCGGCCCCGGCGTTCAGAACCTGAAGGCTGACCCAGCCGTTGCCGACGTCCTGCGCGACTTTGATTCCAAAGGCAAGTGGATTTTCGCCATCTGCGCCGCCCCGCTGGTTCTTTCCAAGGCAGGTCTCCTCAAGACCCGCAAGTGTACTTGCTTCCCGGGCTGCGAAGTGGAACTGGACTGCAAGCAGTTCCTTACCGACCGCGTAGTCGTCGATGGCAACATCATTACCAGCCGCGGCGCCGGTACCGCCGAAGAATTCGCCTTTGAATGCCTGGCCCAGGCAGCCAACCGCGAAACCTCCGAAAAGATCCGCAAGCAGGTGGTAGCCCGCTAAAACTTCGGGGCGCGCTCCACCGAAGCGCAGGCCTTTGAAACGGCTCAGTTTGCGACAGCTCCAAGGTGAAACCTTGGGGCTTTTTTACTAAATTTGGCCCTATGAATTTTCAAGATCGCATTATCCGCGCCACAGGCAAGAAGACTCCCTTCCGCCTGATTGTGGTTGACCTGACCAAGACCATGAACACCATCGGCAAGCAGCATGACGCCAAGGGTTACGCCCTCAAGCTCATGGCCGAGAACTCCATCGCCAGCCTCTTTTTGAGCGCAGGCCTCAAGTTCCCCGGCACCGTAAGTTTCACCACCAGCTTTGGTGGCGAAATCACCTGCATCCAGTCAGACTCCACTCCCCAGGGTTTGATCCGCGCCATGATTCCGCAGAGCGAACTGCAGGCCATCGGCGGCAACGAACCCGCACTCGTTCCCCAGACCGTCAAGGTGGTCAAGCTGAACGAACAGGGCAAGCGCGTTCACGAAAGCATTATCGAGGCCCCCTCCGTTTCTATGGGTCAGAATCTGGCCAGCTACCTCTTGCAGTCCGAACAGGTACGTTCCGCTGTGGGTATCGAAGCCAATTTCAATAAAGAAGACCCCAGCAAACTGGACTACGCCGCCGGTTTCTACATCGAAGCCTTTCCGGATCTTGAAGACAAGGACATCAACCTGATTGAAGTGATCATCCAGAACCTGCCCACCTTCAAGGACATGACCAAGGCCGAAGGCTTTGACCTGGATGAACTGCTGGACCAGCTCCGCGGCCCCTACGAAATCGACATCGTCAAGGAAATTGAACCCAAGGCCTACTGCCCCTGCAGCCAGGAACGCATGGTGGGTACCGTAGCGACCCTCCCCCTCAATGACCTGGAAGATCTGGAAAAAGACGGCGAAGACCTGGACGTCACCTGCGACTTCTGCCGCAACAAGTATAAGATCACCCTGAACGACCTGCGCGAAATCATCGCCAGCCGTAAAAAGAATTAACGTCAATCCGAAGGATTAATATGTTTACCAAACAATGTGTCGTCACCCTGGACCTTGAAGGCGTTCTCGCTCCGGAAATCTGGATTGCCGTTGCAGAAAAGACCGGCATCGCCGACCTGCGCCTGACCACCCGCGACATTCCCGACTACGACGTTCTGATGAAGGGCCGTATCAAGATTTTGGAACGCGAAGGCATCAAGCTCAGCGACATCCAGAATGTAATCGCCAACCTGGGCCTGCTGGAAGGCGCCCGCGATTTCATGGACACACTCCGCGACGAAGCCCAGGTGATCATCCTCAGCGACACCTTCCAGGAATTCGCCTACCCCATCATGAAGAACCTGGGCATGCCCAGCATTTTCTGCCACAACCTTGTTGTAGAAAATGACATGATCAAGGGTTACCACCTGCGCCTGAACGACCAGAAGACCAAGGTGGTCAAGTCCCTGCAAGACCTGAACTTCAAGGTATTCGCCAGCGGCGACTCCTTTAACGACACCGGCATGCTGAAGCAGGCAGACAAGGGTTGCTTCTTCTGCGCACCGGATTCCATCGTCGCTCAGTTCCCCCAGCTGGAAGCCACCAAGACTTACGCAGAGCTCCTCGAAAAGTTCCATAAGTTCCAGGACACCCTTTAATTATTAGGGCTTTACTGCTAATAAACGCCGCTCCAAAGCGGCGTTTATTTTTGTTTCCGCATACTTTTAAATAAAAAAAATGGTCTAACCCAACAAAAATTAGGTTAGACCAAGTATCTAAGATAAAGTTTTTAGATAGTTATATTACATCTACACTTTGAAAGAACATAGCCATATCAAATATTACTTCTTGTTGCCAGGACGCTTGTAGCCGAAGGACTTCAGCATATCGTCGCTAGTCTTGATGATATCGCCCTTCTTCTTGGCAGTAAGATCGTTCACCGGCGGCAAGGTACACTTCAGAACAGACTTCATGCCAACATCAACCTTGTAGACATAGGCACCCGTAGCAAACAGCTTGCCGGATTCAGCACGCACATAGCCATCCTTGTCCGGTTTCAGTTCAAAGAACATCTGAAGCAAGCCAGCCTCGTTGGCAAAGGAAGGATCGTTCAATTCCTGAGTGAATCGATAGTAATCCACAAAGTTGCCCAAGGTCGTGTACACCCAGATCTTCACATCCATCTTGATGTCGTACAGGTTAGCGTTGGAAGCATTGACGTAATCAAATCCGTCTTCGCAGTACTGATTAACGTAATCACTAACCGTCAGCTTTACACTGTTTGCGGCACTCACACCTTCAATGGCCACAAGGCCATCAGAACCGACCAAGTCATCCAAGGTAGCCAGGCCACCAACGCCACTAACCACAGGAACCTTCACGTCCATGACCAATGTAGGACCAAGGTGAGTTCCTTCTTCAACGCCTTCGTAGGGAACCTTGCCGCTGCCATTTTCGTTCTTGAAGCTGCCACCGATCAGGGTTTCCGCTTCCTTGCCGGTAGAGGGATTGCGAAGACTAACAGCAAAGGTTTCACCAGGTTTGGGAGGATTAGAGGCATAGTATTCTTCGACCTTTTCCTTGGTCACGACAGCCACAGGCTGTTCAACAGAAATCTCGACATCCTTGGCGTCCTTCATCACAACCCAGACGGTATCAGCACCCATGTTGCCGGCCTTATCCTTATAGAAACGGATAATCGGATTGGTACCCTTTTCCAGACTCTGGAGAACCAGGGTATCCTGCACCACGCCGTTCACCTTCCAGGTTACTTCTACAAAGTTTGCGCGGACGAGATCACCTGTCTGAGGATAGGTAATTTCAACCTTGGGACCAACGCGGTCTAGCACAATGAACACGGACTGGGTAGCCCCATTGCCATAAACGTTGACATAGGTGTAAGAAACGGAATAGCCGATATCGCCAACATCGCTACGAACCAGTTCGCCCTTACGATTGACACCGTAGGCAATATTGACGGAGTTGCCGTTGGCATCCACATAGTCATAAGATACAGTATACGGGACTGCATCAATGTCCTTCTTCGAAGCGGCACTTTCCGTCATCAGGTTACCATTGGCGTCCACCAGCAAAACCGCTCCGGTAGCTGCGTCAGCCTTATAGGAAATGGTTACGGTTCTGCCGTTCACGACTGTTTCGTAAGAAACCGTATAAACTTCAACAGAGTCGTACTTGCCCTTCGAATTCATGACCGGCACCTTAATAATGTCGCCGTTCTTGTCCACCTCGTAAGAAACCGTTACAGAATCGCGACCCGCAAAAGATTCCTTGTAAGAGAGAACCACCACATCGCCATTCACAGGAGTACGTTCGGTCACCTTCGTTTCGTCAAGAAGGATATTGGCCTTTTCCACCGTTCCCATAGTAGAAAGAGTGGAACTGGGAATTCCCGTAGTATCCAGGTCAATCTCTATGTAGTAGTCTTTCTTCACATTGGAAACAGGATCAGATACCGTTACATGAATCTTGTTCTTAGTTGCATTCACATAAGTGTTGGCATCATCTTCATCCAAACTTTCAACGATGGTATAAATGTTGTCGGCCACAACTTCGTTGTCTCCGGCGCCAACAGTCACAATCGGAGCGGCAGAGCTATAGCATACCTTGACGGAATCGCGGGCTGCACCATCCAGATCCGGATTGTCATACTCAACTGTAACGTATTGGCAACCATCCTTCAAGTTAGCTTCCTTGCATTTCTCGGCTGAAGGACTGTTATCGAAGGTGCAGCTCAACTCGATGTTCGGAACGTTGGTATAAATGGTCGTGGGGTTCGGCCACTCGCCCTGTTCATTTTTACCTTCAACAATCTTCACCTTGGAATTGGGCACGTCCACGATGGCAACCACCACGTTCTTTTCGGAGCAGCCATTGTATTCATCGCAAACCTGAATGGTAAGAGTCTCATTCTTAGACTTTTCGTAATCAATCTTGGCACCTTCCTTTACGGTGATTACGCCAGACTTAGAAACTTCAAACCAATTAGAAGTTCCAACCAAGGTATAAGTCTTTACGGTATCGCCAGCATCCTTATCGATAGACTTCAGCGAAGAATCTGCAGAAGTTCCGGACTTGGAATTTTCAACCACGTGGACCGTATCCGTCATGATAGTCGGCGGATTGTTATTGAAGTCGATTTCGATGGTCACCTTGGAACTTGCAGTAAGAATATCTTCGTCCTTACCGGTAGAGGCACTCTTGTCGCTTACAATCACGTTGATTTCGTACTTGGACTTAGAGACGTTTTCATTCAGTTCAATGCCATCCTTCACATGGATCTTGCCAGTATTTTCATCGATAACAAAGAGGGAATCCACAACGGCGAAGTTCGGATCATCAGGATCAAAGGCGTAGGTAAATGTATCGTCATCGACATCCTTCACAGAAATGGATCCGTCAAGGATTGCCTTATCGCCACCATTAATCACATGGCCAGAAATAGTGAAAGTGGCAGGGCCAGTAATCGGAGCATCGTTCACCGGAGTGACAACAACGGTTAGTGTCTTGGAGCCTTCCTTTTTATCACTGGAGCTTACGGAATTCTGAGAATCATAGACTGCAAATTTCAGAGTCGTGTATTCATAATTCGACAGCGAATCACCATATTTATCAGCCACGGGCACATACTTCAACTGACCAAGGGAATCAGCCGGGATCTTCCTACCCACATCACTCTTAGTCAACGTTTTTCCAAAATAGGTCAACGAGCCCTTTGCAGGGACAGCTTCGATAACGACACCACCCATTTCTCGATCAAGGGGCGATTCATAGGGGAACATATCAGCCGCAAAGGTGAATACAGAATCTTCAACAGCGTCAATAACCGTGTCCCTAGTCACAGGGACAACATCCTGATCGATGATGTACATATCAAAGGCACCTTCGCGAACGTATTCACCAGAAGCATTCTTCAAAACGGCACCGACAAGATTCGAAATCTTCAACTGGAATTTTTCTTTATTGTTCGTGCCATACGCTTCGACAAACTGATCCAGCTTTGCGTGAATCTTGATCTGATTTTTCAAATCGAGAGTGTCAGAATCAACGTCAATTTCTGCGGAAGCCAAAGAATCTCCGCAAATAGGAGTAAGCCCCACAAAGTCAGAAGCATCTGCCAGAGCGCCACTGATCTTTCCATCAACCGGAGTTTCAGAAGACACACTGAAGCAATAATCAAATGTCACCTTCACCTGTGTCTTCTTGTTCAGCTTCAAGGGAATAACCGTATCTCTTTCGCTTTCGGGGAATTCAACCGTAGCAAACAAGGTCGGGTCAATTACAGACGGGTTGAAGCGCACATAGCGGAAGTCTTCGGCCTTGAAGTCAAACTGTACATAAATAGCCTTGGCAATCAGCTGGCCAGCGAAACGGGCCTGCTGCGCAATGGTAATGGTCTTGCCAGAAATGAATGTACCCTGAAGATGCTTTTCGCCAGCAGTCCAGTTAATCTCTTCGGGAGTGTAAAACAAAAGGTTGCCGGCATAATCCTTATTGCTAACCAAATTTTCATCAGATGTGGTCCACGTTCTAGATTCCCTATCCCATTCACTATCATCGGAAGCCTGGATTACGCGAATATTACTATGGTTGGTGATTTCAAGTCCACCATCCAAAAAGACGCGAGTCAAACGACCGCTCTTCTGCATGCGAACATACAAGGGCTTGTCATTTTCCAGTCTGATACCCGCAACACGGATATTATACATATCGTCAATATCACCGGGGGGCACATCAATATAGGCGTTGGGAGTCGTGGAAGAAGCATGAATGACCGTATCAATTTTCAGATAATGATCAGCATCCATACCGTCAAAGAAAGAGTAATCAACAACAGGAACATCAAGATCCTCATCAATGGGGATAGCTCCATCACACCCAATAGTAGCCTTTGTATCACGAAGGCCCTGCGTTGCGCAATAATATTCGCCGTCACAATTATTGTTTACGACAAAGCCTTTTTCTACACAATACATGCCTGCAAAGAATTCGTTATTTCGGCCATTAAAGGAAGCCTCAAAAGTACCCCTAAAATGAGAAGGTCCGATCAAGATGGAATCCAGTCCGGTTCCACCCTTAAAGGAGCCTCCAAAAACCAGGGGGCCGCCAATAGAATGCACATCATTTACCATGACGAAGTCGCCAGTGGCACTACCAACATAGCCAGAAGAATCCGTAATATGGATTTTTCCACCATCAAAGACAATACCATCGCCGGCATTTTTTCCGTTACCGACAATGCCATCACCTTCGTACAGACCGGTACCCCAAAGTTTATACTTCATGAGGTCATTCCATGCATTGGTCTGAGACGCAGAATCCCCGGCAATTTTTGTAAACTTAAAAGGGAGCACTTCCAGAGGGAGTCCCTCTGCAAAAGATGCGCTACAGCAACCCAGAACTAGCAAAACTAGCCAAATCTTTCTAAAATCATACAAAAACATAATAAACCTCCGCAAATTCAACCCTATACCCTATCCCATAAAATAATAAAATAAAATTTACAACGTTAACAAAACGAAACCTAAAAGCGGTTTCTTATGTCAAATAATCCATAGAAACGGCCTAATCTCTTGAAAAATGTCAAAATTGTTCTATATTTGAGGCTCCTAGGCCCTGCGCAATGACTATTTGCGGGCAACTCGCCAGGGCGAAAGCAGCAACGGACTTGCGGATTTTTATGTGCTCAGGTAGCCTAGGATTTTTTTTAAAACTGCTGGAAAACGGCAGTTTTTTTATTTTTGAGAAAGAGGAACGAGGTATGAGGGCGGAGCCTGCGGCTCCTTTGTGCCAAATAATCGCGCCGGAGGCGCCCGGTTTTAACTCACCACTATTCACTCTTAACTATTCACTATTCACTGTTCACTATTCACTGTTTACTCTCATGATTCTCTGGACCATCCGCCATACCAAGCCTTACAATCCCAAAGATGTCTGTTACGGCAGACTGGACTTTGACGTTTCCCCTACTTTCGAAGAAGAAAGCGAGGGCGCCCTGAAGGCCCTGGTGGCCGCTGGAGCCAAGCCCACCCGTTTGTTTTCAAGCCCGTTGCTCCGCTGCACCCGCCTAGCCGAAAAGGCCGCCAAGGTGACCGGCCTCGAAGTCGAGAAGCGAGACGAAATCATCGAGATCAACTTCGGTGACTGGGAAGGTCAGAAGATGGATCAGGTTCCTCGCGAACAAATGCTGGGATGGGCCAACGACCTCCGAGGTTACAGGTTCAACAACGGCGAATGTTTCTATGACATCGACAAGCGCGCCGGCCGCCTGCTAGACAGCCTCGACGACGATGGAGAATTTCTGTGGATCAGCCACGCAGGTGTAATCGCCGCATTGCAGCACTTCGCCTGCGGACTCCCCGACGACCAGTTCGTAGAAGGTGCATTCAGTTACGCCATGGTCACCCGCTTTGAATTCAAGCGTAACGCCGAAGGCCACTATCGAGGAACCTACACAAAGATTCATGACGGAATCCAGATGGTTCCGCTGAAAATCGGTTAAAGCAAAAGCTGGCAAACGCCAGCTTTTTTCCGTTTAAAAATCAAAGGTAAACAGAGCCTGGGCGCCGCCGTTGAAATTCGGCAACAGAGCCAGGTGCAGCGGGTTGTCAAAGTCGCTCAACAGGGCGTCCACCACCGCATCGCCAATAGAATACAGATACAGGAGCGCCGAAGCCCAGATATACTGGTTACGGTTCTTGCGGTAATAGGTCACACGCTCTACCACACGTTCGTAGTCTTCACTAGTCGTGCTTTCTCCAGCCTGCATATGCTTGCGGTCGAGGTAATATTCTACCATGTTCTGCGAAGTCCAGACGCTGACGCTTGCTCCCATCAGTCCCATATATAGTAAGCCGGCCTTGCCAAACTCCCCATTATACATTTGTCCAAAACCGGGGATAATGGCCCACAAGGCGGCAGACTTCATACTCCTCAATTCATTGCTTCGATAATTGTTCTTATACCAGATACCAAAGGCGTCGAACATACTATACAACTGCAGACCATAGAGCCAGGCCGTTTCAGCCTTGCGCAGGTCTTCCTGTTCCATTTTCTTGTCGCTGTAGGCTCTCAGACGATTGATGTTGTCCGTACGTTTTTTTTGATAATATTCAAGGCTGTCCCTAGACTGCAAACCCATGATCTTTCGGGTATAGAAGGAGACGGAATCTCTAAAAGGTTCCGCCTGTTCCAGGACTCGTCGATACTGGAAGTCCTTATTGTAGACAACTTCGTAAAAAAGAGCAAGTTCGATTGCGGTAATGAATCCACCACGAACGTAATGTTCCGTGTAATAATGACCACCACCCGGCAGGATACTTAAGAGCATGGTCAAGGGAAGAGAATTCCGCTCGGTAGGAATATCCCATTCATTTACCTTGAGGGTATCGATGGCCCTAATTCCGGTAACGCCCTTTTGCATGGGATTGACACTGTCTTGAGGAGATTCAGCGGCAAAGACCCCGGCCACCAACAGCAGCAGGGCCAGGACTCCGGCCCGCAGGGAGCGACTCCGGATAGGCTTGAACCAACTCATTAACATTGAGCGCAAATATATAAAAGTCTATACAAGGTTTTATTTACGTCAACGCCTATGAACGTCAAAGTCGCGCAAAACGTTATTTTGTATTTTTTTGGGGGAATGTCGTAATTGACATTTTATGACACAACCGTTTTGTATATTTGAACACGTAAAAGGAACAACAAAGTGAACAACGCAAACGAAATGAATCTCGAGCAGTTGGCAATCGCCGTCAAGGAAGCTCTGCAAGCAAAAGGCCAGATGATGGCCACCGCAGAATCCTGCACCGGCGGGCTTATCGCAAGCACCCTGGTCGACATTCCGGGCAGTTCCGCAGTCCTGGCAGGAGGCATTGTCGCCTACCAGAACGAAGTCAAGGAAAACCTCCTGGACGTTCCCGCAGAAATCCTCAACACCGTTGGTGCCGTTTCTGCAGAAACCGTCAAGGCCATGGCTGAAGGAGCCCGCAGGAAGTTTGGTTGCGAATGGGCGGTTTCCACATCGGGAATCGCAGGCCCGGGCGGCGCTGAACCAGGCAAACCTGTTGGTACAGTGTGGATTGGTGTCGCCAATAGTTTGCAAAATGAAGCTTTTTGCGAAATTTTTTCGGGAAACCGCAATCAAGTCCGCGAAAAAAGCGTGTATAGAACATTGCAGGTACTTCTAGAAAAAATAGTTCAAAAAAGCACTTGCACAAGTGAACACTAGTTGTTATATTTTTTAACGAAAAAAAACAAAACGGAGTCAATTATGGCTAAGAAGACGAACACAAACGGTATCAACACTCTCGGCAACCTTTCCGCAGATAAGGCAAAGGCAGTAGAAGCTGCCATCGCACAGATTGAAAAGAATTATGGAAAGGGTTCTATCATGGCTCTGGGCGATCAGCCCAACGAAGATATCCCCGTTATCCCCACCGGCTGTATCCAGCTGGACATGGCTCTGGGCGTAGGCGGTTTCCCCCGTGGCCGTATCATCGAAATCTACGGACCTGAATCCTCTGGTAAGACTACCCTCACCCTCCACGCCATTGCTGAAGCTCAGAAGCTTGGCGGTGTGGCAGCCTTCATCGACGCAGAACATGCCTTCGACGCTGTTTATGCCCGCAAGCTGGGTGTCGATATCGAATCCCTCCTGGTTTCCCAGCCCGACACCGGTGAACAGGCTCTCGACATCGCAGAAACCCTGGTCCGTTCCGGTGCCATCGACATCATCGTTATTGACTCTGTGGCAGCCCTCGTGCCCCAGGCTGAAATCAACGGCGAAATGGGCGACAATCACGTGGGTCTGCAGGCCCGCCTCATGAGCCAGGCCCTGCGTAAGCTTACCGGCATTCTCTCCAAGTCTAACACCTGCATGCTGTTCATCAACCAGCTGCGTATGAAGATTGGCGTCATGTTCGGCAACCCCGAAACCACCACCGGCGGTAACGCCCTTAAGTTCTACGCCACCCAGCGTATCGACATCCGCCGCATCGCAGCCATCAAGGACGGCGAAGATGTCATCGGTAACCGTACCCGCGTGAAGGTTGTAAAGAACAAGGTTGCAGCACCCTTCACCCAGTGCGAATTCGACATTCTCTACGGTTGCGGCATTTCTCGCGAAGCCTCCATCCTGGATCTGGCTACCGAACTGGATATCATCCAGAAGAGCGGTTCCTGGTTCAGCTACAATAACGAACGTATTGGCCAGGGTCGCGAAAACACCCGCCTGTTCCTGAAGGACAACGCAGAACTCTGCAACGAGATCGAACAGAAGATCCGCGAAAGCATGAAGGATGTAGAACTCTTCAAGCTGAACGACGGTGACGCTCTGGCCGCAGACGACGAAACTCTGGAAATCACCGACGAAGCCTAATTCGTAGACTTTCAAAAATTTCTTCCTAAAGCAAAACTCCGACCGATCCTTTAGCCATTGGGATGGGCCGGAGTTTACTTTTTTAGAGGAAGCAACGTCCAATTTTTTTGAATTTTAACTATCTTACGGTTTATGAATAAGCGCTTGTGGACTTTGGCAATATCGATGGCACTGACAGCAGCGTCAGCCCAGACATCCTGCCCACACTTTATTCTAGAAGCGCCCATGGTCGTAAACATCGAAGGCCATTTTATTAACGTAAAGAATTCCCGCGAAAGCATTGATGTGGAATGGCGTCACCACCCCGAAAGTCTAGACACGTTTTTTGTCAATGCATCTAACCGTCCGCAGTTCAACTTCATTACTGCAGGAAGTTACCGCTATATGGAATTTCCCGACGCCAAGATAAAGCGCCAGCTGGGCACCCACCATCTAAAAGAAACTATTGGCGACACTCCGCTAAAGTTAGACGATATGGAATTGCTGGCCAACGGGCAGTTCCTGTGCAAGAATCCCACAGAACAGAAGTCGAACGTTTTTTCTACCGCCCTGTCTATGACTTGGTGGAGTCTTACTGCAGACACGCTCCCCACTCCGCAGAGTGTAACCATGCGAGGAGCCCGCAAGGAAACCAGAACATTCACCATCCGTCAGTGGAGAAATTATTCGGGATCCACACTGCCCACTCTGGTCAAACTAGAAAGCGAACAGTACAACGGAGAAATCTGGATCCGTTCCGCCTATCCTATCCAGGCACTGCAATCCGACCCGCTCAAGAAGAACGTCGCCAAGAAAGCACAGCCTCAGCAGCCTGAGCTATTCCGCAAAATTCCAATGAAAGGGGAAAGAAAAATACCCCTGATACTCAAGCTGAATCAAGAACTGTTGCGCGAGTGATCCATCGTAGAAGGATTTCCTGATGCGGTTCCAGCCACCCACTTCCAAGGTCAGGTTCTGGAGTCCCTCATTCCATGAAAAATGAACGCCAGCCATAGACTTGACATAGCTCAAAGCCTCTTTTTCTACGGTATTGTGGCTGCGCAGGTAACCTGTTCTGTAGAAGTTATTTTCAAACAGCAATGCAAAATTTTCGTCCAGGGGAATACGCCCGAACGTTTCTACAACAATCAGGAAGTCACGACTGAACACAGGAATGTTACGCTTGTAATCGTAACTCTTGCCATCGAAATCCGTGCTTACATCCGAAAGAATGTAATGCAAGGTGAATCCTAAATCGGAACCACCACGGAATTCATAGTTCATCGTTAGACAGAAGTCAAACAACTGGGCATAGTCAAATTCAGCATCTTCGCCGCCCACGTTATCGAGAACGTAATCGGCGTTCCATGTTTCCGCAATCCTTCCACTGCCTGTCACATCAGAAGTCACCATTTCCAGGTTAGACTTGAAGTACAGGTAGCTTTCATAATTGAAATTCAGTTCAAAGGACGGATTGATCTTGAAAGGGCGCAGTCCAAGACCTGCGGAGTAACCTCCATAGAAGGGAGTCAATTCCAGCCCGCCATCCATGCGAAGGTAGCTGGGATTACGTCCCAGTCGTTCGCCGTAGGACAACATGTCCAGAGGCTCCAGCCAAGTATAATGGAGCGTCCCGAACAGCTGAGGCAACCACTGCCCCAAAACAAAGGGAGTATTGCCACTCAAGCCATAAGCCAGGTTGGGACCATATCGAAAGGCTGTCTGAGAGCTCTCGTTATAGCCATCAGCATAGGCATCAACGGGGTTTGCAACCGCAAACAGAGCACACAGAGTGGCTACAGCGCCAAATTTCTTTCCAAAACCGTTCATTTCAGTGTAAAATTAAAAATATTTTCATCTTTTGCCTAATAAAGTTCTTATTTTGTGGTCAACAAAACGAAATGATAAAATCAGACGATTAAAAAGCTGACTTTATAGATAAAATTAGAGGAGAAATTATGAAGCTCTCTCATATTTGCCTGCTCGGTGTTAGCGCCCTGATGTTCTGGGCCTGCGCCAGCCGTTACTCTTCCCCCATTCTTATCGAACGTGGCGAAGGTCGCAAGGAATATGAACGTGAATACTTTGCCATTAAGGAAAGTATGGGTATCGACAAGCGCCTGAAGGACGTGTTCAAGCAGGGCTATATCGAAGAAGGCATGACCAACGACATGGTCAACCTCCTGTGGGGCCCTCCCGACCACGAAAAGGAAACTTCTTCCAGCAGCGTTTGGGAATACTACACCCGCGAAGGTAAGCTGATTACCCGCCTTATCTGGAAGCACCCCGACCAGGCCCGTCTGAAGGGTTACGAAGGCGAATGGATCCTGGACAAGATCGAAGGCGACCGTTATGGTGGCTCTCCGGCACCGGTTTCCAAGCATTCTAGCAACTACTAATCGGTATTTTTCAGCCTCAAGCCCACAACTTGAGGCTATTTTTTTATTCGGTCTACCACAGGCAGTCCTTTTTTACTAAATTTACCCGCGTTAAATTTTAAACCTCTCAAGGAGTTAATTATGCGTCAGTATATCATTGCTGGTAACTGGAAGATGAACAAGACCGTTAGCGAATCCGTTCAGCTCGCTAAGGACATCGTTGAAGCCGTCAAGGACGTGAAGAAGACCGAAGTGGTCATCGCTCCGACCTACCTCGCCGCTGCTAAGGTTGCAGACGTCGTTAAGGGCACCAACGTGAAGCTCGCTATCCAGGACATCCACTGGAAGGACCAGGGCGCATACACCGGTAAGGTTTCCGTTGACATGGTTAAGGAAATCGGCGCAGAATACATCATCATCGGTCACTCCGAACAGCGTCAGTACTTCCACGAAACCGAAGAAACTGTTAACCTGAAGGTTAAGAAGACTCTCGAAGCCGGTCTGAAGCCCATCATCTGCATTGGCGAAACTCTCGACGAACGTAACGGCGGCAAGCTGGAAGCCGTTCTCTCCACTCAGGTTAAGGGCGCTTTCGAAGGCGTTTCCGCTGCAGACGCTGCTAAGTGCGTTCTCGCATACGAACCGGTTTGGGCAATCGGTACTGGCGTTACCGCTACCGACGAACAGGCTCAGGACACCCAGGCATACGTTCGTTCCGTCGTTGCCGAAGTCTACGGTGCTGAAGTTGCTGAAGGCATGCGCATCCAGTACGGTGGCTCTATGAAGGGCGCCAACGCTGCAGGCCTCCTGGCTCAGAAGGATATCGACGGCGGTCTCATTGGTGGTGCAGGCCTCAAGGCTAACACCTTCATGGAAATCATCGCTGCTGCAGAAGCTAAGTAATTAAAGCTTTTAGCACAACAATTTAAAACCAAGGTAAATAACTATTATGGCAACTCTCTTCTGGATTCTTATCGTCCTCCACGTGTTCCTCTGCTTGTTCCTCATGCTCCTCGTTCTGGTTCAGAACGACAAGATGGGCGGCCTCGCAGGTCTCGGCGGCATGACTTCTCAGTCTGCCTTCTCTACCGCAGGTGCTGCGACCTTCATCCAGAAGTTGACCCGTGCCATTGCAGTTATCTTCTTCATCGTCGTTTTCGCCCTCGGCCTCATCACTGCCAAGCAGGATCAGGCTGTCGAAGAATCCGCCATGCAGAAGGCTACTCGCGAAAATGCAGCCCAGCAGGCTCCGGCAATCCCGGCTCTCCCCGCTGACTTCGGTGCACCGGCAGCAGCTCCCGCAGCTGAAGTTCCGGCTCCCGCCGCAGAATAATTACCTGGTAAACAGCTTTTGCGCGTAAGCTTGCAGATTCGTCTGCGACGCTGCAGCGCAAGGTTCGCGGTCGTGGTGGAATTGGTAGACACGCTAGCTTGAGGTGCTAGTGGGAGCGATCCCATGACAGTTCAAGTCTGTCCGACCGCAGTAAAAAAGACTCAGTTCAAAAACTGAGCCTTTTTCTTTTTTCAAAAAAATCACTTATTCAAAGAAGGCTGCATCCCTCGTTTTCGAATTTTCTCCAACTGCATTTGATTACAAAAACCTGATACATAGATATAGTTTTCTCCAGAAACGGACTGTTTCTGTCTTCCAAAATCCAGCTCGTATTTCCATTTCAGCGGATGAACCAATCCAGCGAGAGATTTAACATAAAGAGAATCCGCTGCACTAAAATAAAAATCAATCAAATCATAAGGCGAAACAGCTAAAGAGTGTCTGCAGCGGGCCCCTAAACACGTCCCCCCCGACATTCCCCTAAACGGGTTTATCTTAGCCTTATCCGAACTCACACCAACCAGACTTACATCAAAATACGTTTTCGTCACTCTATTTCGAGCATCGATGGTAAAAGAAATGTCATCAATCATCTCGTAGGCCGTCAACACAAATCCACTGTCCTTACCAACAAAGACGCTGGTATCCTTGTAAAAACAGAAATTGGCAAAGATGGGGTCCGTTTCGGAAGAATCATTTTCAGAAACACACCCCTCAGCGAAAGAAAGCGAAGCCGCCAGCGTAATTAACAAAATGGATTTACAAACGAGACTATAAAACATGGGACGTTCCTAGAGCATAATAGATGTTAAACAACGTTACAAAAGTACAAATAAGTTTTGCAAAAAACATATTCGCAAAATTTATCTTTCACTTAACTAAGCCAGAACAATAAATTAAACGCAAAAATTCACGAAATAAAATTAGAGTTAAAGCCAGCAGAACAATCAGCCCGCATCAACACAATCTTTTCTAGCCCCAAAACAAACTATATTTGGCTAAGCAAATTCCAAGACGCCGAAGAACCTTTCTGCGAAGACTTTGAAGAAGCCGAAGAGCTAGCAAATCACTAAATGCAAAAAAAACGATCCCATGACAGTTCAAGTCTGTCCGACCGCAGCAAGAAGTCCGTCCTTTGGGGGCGGATTTTTTTATTTTAGCCCTACGGTTATCGAGGGAGGACGATTCATGATCAAGTTTTTTTTCGCGACAGCTATCTTCATTTGCGGTTGCTCATTAGATTCGGAGCGTGAGTGCCTAGAAGACAGAGATTTCTGCCTAGACTACGATATCGACCGACAAAACAACTGCATCGACGAAGACGCCTACAAGACTTGCATCCAGAAATATTCAAAAAAAGCAATGACTAACGTTGAAGAATTCTGCAAGGACCAAAGCACCTACAAGTGCAGTAATTAGCCAGAACAACGCAGCCAATCCGCTGAACAAAAGAACTGACGGTTGCTAAATTTTACCCCGTTAAAAAGGAAATCCCGTCTAGATCCTTGATTCTATCGGACCTGCTGTCCTCCAGAATGACTGGTCGAGGATAACATTGGCCGGGATGACATTTGAAGATAAAGGTTTAACATGAACAACAATTTGGTTTCTCCTGTAGGCATTCTCGGCTTTGGCGTTGAAGGCCAGAGCACCTTGCGTTATCTGTTCCGTGAAGGCGTCAAGGACATTGTCGTGATGGACAAGAATCCGGTGAACTTGCCGGAAGTTCCTGCAGGCGTAAACGTGAAGGTTTGCAGCGGCGAAAGCTACATGGACGGCCTCAAGGATTGCGTGACCGTAGTGCGTTCTGCAGGCGTATACCCCATGAGTCAGGAACTGTTCAAGTTCCAGATGAACGGTGGCATGATGACTAGTCAGATTCAGCTGTTCCTGGAACAGACCAAGTCCAGCAAGGTGGTGGGAGTTACCGGCACCTTGGGCAAGGGCAGCACCGTCAGCATGATCAGTCACATTCTCGACAAGTGCGGCAAGGCAAACATCATCGGCGGTAACTTCGGCGTGCCGGCGCTGGACCTGCTGGAAGACGATTCCGCAGACCGAATCAGCATTCTGGAACTTTCCAGCTTCCAGCTGATGACGCTTTCGAAGTCGCCGGACGTAGGCGTGGTTCTGCGCGTGTCTACGGAACATCTGGACTGGCACAAGACTGTCGAGGAATACCGCGACGCCAAGGCAAATCTGGTTCGCTGGCAGAAGAATAGCGGCACTTGCGTCTACCTGAAGGATGCAAAACCTACCGCAAAGATCGCAAGCGAAAGCCCCGCCCGCAATAAGCTGGCTGTTAGCTTCGGCGACGGCGAAAACGGAAGCAATGACGGAAACGCCGTTATCGAAGGCTCTACGCTGACCATCGGCAGCGACAAGCTGTTCCTGGGCGATTGCAAGGTCCGCGGCATCTATCAGCTGGAAAATATGGCGGCAGCAACCCTCGCCTGCACCGCCCTGGGCATCAAGGTAGCCGACGCTTTCGAAGCCTTGAAGTCTTACGAAACCCTCCCCTTCCGCATGGAATTTAAAGGCGAAAAGAAGGGCATTGAATTCTACAACGATAGCTACGCCACCCGCCCCGACGCCACCATCGCAGCCACAGGCAGCATGAAGCGCCCCTTCGCGCTGATTCTGGGCGGTTCCGAAAAGAACGCCGACTTTACGGAACTTAGCAACATCCTGGTGAAGGAACGCCCCAACCTGAAGCGCGTGGCCCTCATAGGCGCCACTGCAGAACGCATGCTTGACGATCTGAAGAAGGCTGGTGTAGATGAAGCAGGCATCAAGACGGCCATCTTCCCCACTCTTGAAGAAGCTTTCGCAGACAGCCTGAATATCGGTGAAGGCGGTACCGTTATCATGAGCCCCGCCTGCGCAAGCTTCGGTCTGTTCAAGAACTATAAAGTTCGCGGCCAGGTTTTTGACAAGCTAGTTTCTGAAGTTTAATTTTTTTGAGAAAAAGCGGTTAAAACCCTTTACAAGATTAAACGAAATAACTAACTTTGAGCCGTTCCGTTAAAGGACCTCGCGGTCGTGGTGGAATTGGTAGACACGCTAGCTTGAGGTGCTAGTGGGAGCGATCCCATGACAGTTCAAGTCTGTCCGACCGCAGTAAATAACTCGCTTGAAAAAAGCGGGTTATTTTTTTATAGTCAGACGTTTTCACGCCCGCTTTCACCCCCAAAAACTTCTTCATTTTTTTCAAAAAAATTTCCGTTCAAACATTTACAAAAACGCAATTTGTTATTATCTTTGAGCCGTTCCATTAAAAGGACCTCGCGGTCGTGGTGGAATTGGTAGACACGCTAGCTTGAGGTGCTAGTGGGAGCGATCCCATGACAGTTCAAGTCTGTCCGACCGCAGTAAATAACTCGCTTGAAAAAGCGGGTTATTTTTTTATTTAGCCGACACAGATTCCGCTTTTTTTCAACACCGACGCTGATTCCGCGTTTTTAGAACACCGACGCTGATTCCACGCACTCCTAAAACATCCCACGCCCCCAAAACATCCTGTACATATTCAAAACGTCCGGTTCCGTCCCGCGCCCCCAAACTTCCGCACACATCCCAAACGCGCGTTTTATAATCAGTCAAACATCAACAAAACGCGCACAAAACAGAAAAGCCTCCCGAAGAGATTCGGGAGGCTCATCCGTTTGATTTTTCCATCAATTATTTAACGGTATTCACCATCATTTTCTTGGCACCGTCCACCTGCTTCAGCAGGTATACGCCCTTGGCATAGCCGGCAGCGTTAAGAGCCTTGGCGGCACTCTTTCCAGCCAGGTTAACCAGGCCGACCTTGTTGCCCTGAACATCGAACACATCGTAGTTCATGCCAGAAGTTGCAACGAAGTTGATTTTCTTCATAGCGGTTGTTTCGCCAAGAGGATTGTCATCGTCGGCATTCTTGCCCTTCACCAGGTTGAAGTAATCAAGGTCAAACCAGTCTGCGGTTGCAGTAATGCGAATGATATTCACACCGGCCTTCAAGGCCACATTAGTGGAAATCTTGTTGTAATCATCGAAGTTCTGTTCGTCATCGCTAGAAGAAGTTGCTGCAGGAACTTCAACTTCGCCGGCTTCAGTACCATTGACAGACACACCGAAACTTGCACCGCCGTTAGAAGCTGCGGCAATGTACATGGTGTAATCGCCAGCTTCAGCAGCATTCACAGAGTATTCCAGCCATTCGCCCTTTCTGATATAGCCAACCACAGTCTTCGTTTCACTCTTCTTGTAGATGTCAACACCAGTGCCATCGCGATACTTGGAGCATTCAGCTTCCTTGCCTGCGTCGGTACAAGAGTGGTTATCGGCATCATCTTCATAGTAGGAATCATTGCCTGCGCCGTAGCCCGGATCATCGAAGTCTTCGGCCTGTACAATTCCAGGAACAGTCCAGGGAGTCTGGGTCTCATTATGAGCGGTCTGGGGTTCCGGTTCGCGCTTGGTTCCCTGGAATTCCCATTCAAGAATACCCATGGTAGAGTCCTTTGCACCCTTGAATACGAAGAACACCTGATCAACTTCTCCGGTAAGACCCTTCATTTCGCAATCATTATCGGCATAGTCATTCCAGCCGCTAGTCTTTGCCAAATCGCAGGAACCTGCCAAAGTACCGGTGACAGAACCAGTATGGATTTCAACCTTGTTGTCGTTACCCACGTTAGCAGCCTTGATGCGAAGATTCTGGGCACCCTTGCCGAAGTCCACGCCAGTCACGCGAATCCAGGATTCCTTGGTGGCAAGGGGAGTCAGCACATGCTTAACAGCCTGGCCCTTGGTCCAGTCGGTACGGCTACGGACATTGCGCTGCTTGGAACTGGTGAGAGCCTTGTAGGTGTTGTACGGATCGAACTTGCCTACCTGCTTAGGACCTTCCTTGGTGAACACAAGCTTGTTCATGGAGCCATCAGCCGCGTAGGTAATTTCATCGATACTTACACTACGATGGTTACCCGGTTCCGGATCGGCAACACCCAGGGAAGCAGGATGTTCCTTAGCGCGAACAAGGCGACGATCATGATAAACAGCATAAGTCTTGCCCTTGAATTCAGCAAAACCCTGGTGGTTGTTACCGCCATCGCAACTATGAGTTTCACAGTCGTTAATCTTCCACACGGCTTCGATAACGATACCCTTGTAGGAGTAAGGACCAAGGGGATTCTTGGACATACCGTAACCGATTTCCTGACCGCTATTGTTGAAGCTGATATAGTACCAGTCACCATGCTTATGGATGTAAGGAGCTTCAAAGGACTTTTCTGCCTGGACTCGAGTCAGAGAGTTCCTGTCCAAAGTCACCTTGCCGTTACTTTCGGTAAACTTGATAATATCGAAGTTATTACCGATGGGACGCTTCACAGAGCTGGCCGATCCACCACCAAAAATCACATAGCCGGTACCATCTTCTTCAATGAAGATACCCGGGTCAAAGCAGTGGTCGATGTCATCGCAGTTGCCGAGGAAGCTATTGGAGCCACCGGCAATTCGAGGTTTGCCATAAGCATCCATAATGGGGTCTGTATAGGGACCATCAATGCTAGGAGCGGTAATCATACCCACGCCACTTGCGCCGTCGGGATACACAATAAAGGGTCTGCCATTACGGACGGCAATGCCGGAAGCCCAGGTATTGCCGGGATAAGAACCAAATTCACGCTTTGACTGGAAAACCATGCCATGGTCGGTCCAGTTCACCATATCCTTGGAACTGAAAGCATACAGACCGATAATATTGTACTGGAACGGGTCAGTGCTGACGCACATATCGTCCGTATCGGTCAGAATGTAGAAGGTATCACCATCAGAAGCGGCAGAAGGGTCTGCCAGATAATGATAACTGGAAATAGGATTTTCCGCCATTGCGGATGCGGCCAGGCCAAAAACGGCGGCAGCCACAAACTTGCGAGAGAGAAGGGCCGCTGTCGCGAGCTTATTCATCTTCATAACTTACTCCATACACGAATATCCCACCCATTGGAATTATTCTTATAGGAAAATACTCTATAATAATGGAATATGAACATTCGAATCCACCTTGTCATGGACAAATTGACAACGGCAAAATATTTACAAGCGCTATAGGAAACGCGG
Source organism: Fibrobacter sp. UWH6 (assembly GCF_900142465.1). Taxonomy (NCBI): domain Bacteria; kingdom Pseudomonadati; phylum Fibrobacterota; class Fibrobacteria; order Fibrobacterales; family Fibrobacteraceae; genus Fibrobacter; species Fibrobacter sp. UWH6. The sequence continues at coordinate 63,675 of NZ_FRAX01000006.1, read as the reverse complement.
CTTCGCCCATACTATGGGAAATCGGGAAAAAAAAGCTATCTTTACAAAAAAAGTTAAAGAATCGTAAGACATGAACCGTTTTGAACTCATAAAGACTTCCAAGAAGTCCAAGGCACGTCTGGGAGTGCTCCACACGGACCACGGCGACATCCATACGCCGATTTTTATGCCCGTGGGCACCGAAGCTACCGTAAAGTCGGTAACGCCCCAACAGCTGAAGGATCTGAAGGCCGAAATTATCCTGGCCAACACCTACCACCTCTACCTGCGTCCCACAACGCCGAAAATCGCCGCTGCCGGCGGCATTCACAAGTTCATGAGCTGGGATCGCCCGGTTTTGACCGACAGCGGTGGATTTCAGGTATGGAGTCTGAAGGATTTACGCAAGATTAAGCCCGAAGGGGTGGAGTTCAGAAGCATTCTGGACGGTTCCAAGCACTTTTTCAGCCCGGAAACCGTCATGAAGGCCCAGCGCGAGATCGGCGCCGACATCATTATGGCCTTCGACGAGTGCACGCCCTACCCCAGCACCGAAAAAGAAGCTCAGCACAGTCTGAATTTCACGCTGAAATGGACCAAAGAGGCCATGGATTGGCTCAAGGCCAACCCGGAAATCCACGGTTACGAGCAGAAGTTCTTCGGAATTGTGCAGGGCGGCATGCATAAACACCTGCGTAAGCAGGCAATAGAGCGCATCGCGGAACTGGAACCCGACGGATTTGCCATGGGCGGCCTCTCTGTAGGCGAGCCCACCGAAACCATGTACGAAATTGCTGATTTCTGCACCGACTACCTGCCTAAGGACCATGCCCGCTACGTGATGGGCGTAGGAACCCCCTGGAACCTGCTGGAATTGATCGGCCGCGGCGTAGACATGTGCGACTGCGTCATGCCAACCCGTAACGCCCGTAACGGAATGCTGTTCACCAGCGAAGGCGTCTTGCGTTACAAGGCAGCCCGCCACGCCGAAGAATACGACAAGCCGGTGGACCCAAACTGCGACTGCTACTGCTGCCGCAACTTCAGCCGCGCCTACCTGCGCCACCTGCACCACGCCGGCGAATCTTTGGGCTTTACCCTGGCCAGCATCCACAACCTGCATTTCTATCTGCACCTGATGCAAGAGGCAAAGGACCACATCGCAGCCGACGACTTCGAAGAATGGAGCAAGGCCAAGATCGAGGTTCTGCAGCGAAATCTGGAATAACGATACTGACAAAACCTTTATAGGCATCGTATATTTTTTATATTTGCCCGCGAAAAATTTGAAAACAGGCATCAAACCCGAAGGTGATTATGCAGGACTCTTCCGCAATGGATAAAGCCGCTCAGGCAGAATTGGATCGCATCAACGCGCTCCCCACGGTGACTCTGAAAGACAAGATGGCCATTCCGCCCCAGCGTGGTGCAGAACTTCCCCATCGCGAATACCGCACAACCATGGACGAAAGCACCAAAACCATGTCTCTGGCACAGGCTCGTCTCGAAGCTAGCCGTTGCATGGACTGTAAGAAGCCGTTCTGCACCGCAGCCTGCCCCATCAGCATGCCTATCCCCCAGTACCTGAAGTTGCTGGCCGGTGGTAACATCGAAGGCGCTGTGGAAATGATCCGCGCCACTTCCCTGCTGCCCTCCATCTGCAGCCGCGTCTGCCCCCACGAAAAGCAGTGCCAGTCCAGCTGCGCCATGGGTCGTACCCTGAAGGATATGAACAAGGGTATCCATATGGGCGAAACCGAACGTTTCTGCATGGACTACGAACGCGAACACATGGGCGGCAAGAAGGTTCCTGCCATGGCCCCCTCCACTGGCAAGAAGGTTGCCGTTATCGGTTCCGGTCCTGCAGGTTTCTCTGCAGCAGTAGACCTCCGTACCCTGGGCCACGATGTCACCATTTTTGAAGCCTACGACTTGCTGGGTGGCGTGCTCCGTTACGGCATTCCTCAGTTCCGTCTGCCCAAGGACATCGTTGACTACGAATACAGCATTCTCCCCAAGATGGGCATCGAAATCAAGACCGGCGTTACCATCGGTAAGGATATCACCATCGAACAGCTGAAGAAGGACTTTGACGCCATCTTCATCGGTAACGGCGCCGCCCAGGCTCTCAAGACCGGCGTTCCCGGCGAAGACCTGAAGGGCGTCTACACCGCCGAAGAATACCTGAAAAAGGGCAACCGCGGCGTTGAAATTGAATCCGGCAAGCGTGTTATCGTCGTTGGTGGTGGCAACGTGGCTATGGACGCAGCCCGCATGGCATTCCGTCTGGGCGCCGAAGACGTCCGCGTGGTCTACCGTCGTACTCTTAACGAAATGCCCGCCTGCAAGGCAGAACTCCGCGAAATCCTGAACGAAGGCGTGGTGGTTATGGAACTGCACAACCCCGCCGAATTTATCGCCGACGAAAACGGTCACGTCAAGCAGGCTAAGTTGGACCTGTTCCAGCTGGGCGAACCTGATGAAGCTGGCCGTCCCCGTCCGGTGAAGATCGAAGGCCAGAGCGAAACCATCGACTGCGATACCGTGGTCCTGGCAATCGGCAGCAGAGTTTCCAGCGAAATCAAGGACACCACTCCGGGTCTCGACACCAATCGCAACGGCACCTACATCGTCCGCGCCGAAGATTCTTGCGAAACTTCTGTTGACGGAGTATTCGTCGGTGGCGACGCCAAGCACGGACCCCTCACCGTGGTGATGGCCATGAAGACTGGCCGTGACGCTGCAGTCCAGATCCATAAGGCTCTCGTCGGTTAATCAAAAGGTTTGCGGGACCTACCCGCAGTTCCCCCAAAAATTTTAGAGGTTCCGCACAAAGGCGGAGCCTCTTTTTTATGCCCAGTCCAATCCTAGGCCGCCAAGAAAAAAGCGTACCGCACCCCATACTGTGCAGAACGCTTTCCCGGGACCGGATTCACGTACCCTACGCGTCGTCCGATCCCTAGGCTACTTGTCGCAGCGTAAATTTTACGGCATCGCGATTTTACTGTTTGACGATTTTGCGTTGGAACGTCTTACCGTCGGCCACCAGGCGCACCAGGTATATGCCAGGCTGCAGATGACTCAGGTCATAGCTGACCCCGCCGGGCATTCCGTTCAGGCGCACCTTACGGCCATCCATACGGACCACATCCAGTCGGCGGATTTCGCTAGCGAACACATCCAGACGGCATTCCGAGACGTTATACATCAAGGGGTTTCCGTTGGCAGCAACCGTGGCAGAGAATCCAGTTTCTTCACCTTCGGAAGGTTCATCCTTAGAAGGTTCGTCCTTGGAGCCGGAAGAGGCGGGACCGTCTTCGGCAGGTTCGCTGGAGGAAGCCGGATCGTCGCTGCTGGAGGAGCCCGGCTCATCGGCGGAGGCATCAATCTTAACAGAGATCAGGAAGAGGTTAGCGGAATCGCCCTTGGTAATGGAATGCTTACCGGCAGCCAGCTTGACTTTTACAACGCCTGCGGTGGCAGTATACTTTTCACCATCGATCTTGATCACCTTAGCGAAATCACCGTTGAAAACCAGAGTCACTTCAGCAGACTTGGCCAGCACGAATTCAACAGATGTAGCCGATTCAATCTTGAGGCAGCGGGTCAATTCGGCACCGTTGTAAGACACGGTTCCCTTGCTGGTAGAAAGGTTTCCGAGGAATTCGAAGTAGTCGCTGCTGGCTCCTTCTTCGGTAAAGTTATGCACCAGGTCTGCAGAAATAGACTTCAAGTCGGAACTTTCATCAACGGGATCGTCTGCAGGCGCTTCGACGGTGGCAGAGGAGCTGTTAGGAACAACGCCACCAGAGACACTGCTGGAACTGGCCACAGTCGCACTGGAGGAAGGTTCAACAGAAGCACTGGAAGAGGGGCTGGATGCGGTTCCCGAAGAGGAGTTGGGAACGGCCGGAGTCACGACAACCGCGCCATCACCCTGGATAGACTTGACGCTACCGGTATAGGCCACCAGCTTATTTTTCAGAGCCTGGTTCACAGCATAGAGGGCATCGTCTTCGGCGGTAAAGGTCCACTTGAAATCACCGCCATTGATACGGCCTGCATAGGTCATCACGTTAGCCTTGGCGTCATCCGGTTCATCGGCTGTATACTTGTACATGACCGAGGTATTCACGTCGAAGTTGTTGTACTTGTTGCCACCAGACTTAGAAACAACAGTGGCAGGAACCTGTTCGTCGCGCTTGCTCACCACGTAGGCGTCGAAGTCGGTCTTGGTATTGATGGAGCCAACGGCAGTTCCGTCAACGCCCTTCAGGCGGTAGGTGGTTGCGCCGTAAGCGATGAAGGTACCGCCTTCTGCAAACTTGTTATTGTAGGCCTTGATGGTTCCGCCCGCTTCCTTGCTGAAGGTAGCGTTAACGGTGGTGCTGGTGGTAGTACCGGCATAAAGGTCGGAACCCTGCATAGAAGTGAGCATGGGGAACTTGCAGTTACGGAAGTAGTTACCTTCCATGAACACAGAGGAACCCAAGGTAGAGCCCGCACCGTACTTGGCATTGCCATCGTAGTAGTTGTTGTAGACGTGAGCGCTGTAATAACGCACGCGAGGATGACGGCTATCGGAATGGTCGTACCAGTTATGGTGATAGGTAATGTAGTAGCCGTCGGTAGTCCCTTCGGAAAGGCCCAGCAAGTTGGACTTGCCGTTATCCCAGAAGTGGTTGTAGCTGAAGGTGACGTAAGTAGACTTCTTGCAGTCCAGGGCTCCATCGCCCTTCACCTGGTCCGCATCGGAACCGGCATCGCCGTAGAACATATCGTTGTTGTGGATCCAGATGTACTGGTCGTTCTGCTGAAGACCGATGTTGTCGCCTTCGGAACTGTTCACGTTCATGACGCCCATATTGCGGACTTCTACGTTCTGGGCGTTCTTGATGCGGATACCCCAACCGTTTGCGGTAGCATCTTCGCCAATACCTTCAATGGTCACATAGGAATCTTCGGAAGAGCCCAAATCAATGAGCATGTCGCCTGCCACCAGGGAATCGGAGTCCGTCACGTTACCGATAAAGCGGAAGTCGAAAGGACGAGTTTCGTAACCCTTCTTCATGCAGTTCAGAATGCCCTGGAAGCTCTTGCAAGTGGTCTTCGTGCCCTTGGAATTGGTCACCACGTCGGCGGTCACCTTGTTCTTGGAATTTTCGGAAACATACACCACCACGGCACCGCTCTTGAGAGTACCGTCGGTATTGTAGGCCCCAGGAACGCGGCCATTGCTAAAGGCAAAACCGGTGCGGTCATGAGCCTTCACAGAAACCGTCTTGGATTCGGCAGCCCCTTCGGCACCATTCACCACGGGAACAATCTTCAAGGTGTGTGAGCCTGCCTTCAGGCCGACCACGTCAGCACGCATATAGGAACCGTAGCTACGAATCAGCGGATCATCGATCTTGGTTCCGTCCACATAGACATTGTAGCTGGAGGCACCGGAAACAGGCTGCCATTCCGCATAGGCGGATTCCAGCCAACCGGCAGCGGTATTGACAGTCAGCGCCGAGGCGGAAGCGGCAAGGCCCAGCACTGCGGCAGAGAGAGAAAGAAATTTGCAATCCATAAACATCCCTTTTTTAAACCTTGAGAACGGGCACCATCCCGTTGTTCTCATTTTCTTTCTCAAATATAATGTTTATTTTTTAGAAAAGCAATATAAAAATTCTGATTTTTAAACAAAAATAAAGATTTTCAATATAAGAACGTTCTCAAAATCATTTAAAAGCATCATATTTTGTACCTTTCTACCCAGCCCTTTCTTTTTCAAGGTCTGCATAAATCTATTTTTGCATCAATCATATTTGAACCAAGGAGTTCCCATGGAACCGCTGCTGCACCAGTCCCTCGCCCACATGTTCTTCGCTACCTGCGACAGAGAGGATTTCCCCGGCTGGTACCACAGAAAACACGAACAGTGGATTTATTTCTCTAGGCAGCAACTCGCCAGAGATACCCGCTCCTTGGCCCTTGCGTTCAAGAACCGCGGAATCAAGGAACACCAGAGTATCGGCATCGTAGCCAACAGCTGCCCGGAATGGATCATGACGGACATCGCATCCCAGCTGAATCACGCCCAGGTGGTCCCCCTGTTTCCCAACATTTCCTCGGACAATTTCAACTTCCAGTGTGATGACTCCGACGTCCAGATTCTGCTGCTGAACAACGTAAACGAACTGGACCAGGCCATCAAGGACGTCCTTCCCCGCTTTAGCGTGGTCATCTGCATCGATCCGGCATCCGACTGCCCCGACAACGGCGTCTACTGGCACGACCTGATCCGCGAAGGCCAGGAACTGGCCAAGAAGCCCGAATCCTCCGCCTGGATCCAAAGTCAGCTGGAATCCATCAACCCCGACGACCTGTTCAGCATCATCTACACCAGCGGTTCCACCGGACGTCCCAAGGGTGCCGAACTGAGCCACCGCAACATGCTGGCGCAGATTCAGACCATCAGGCGCGATGTTGTCGCCCTGAACCACAACGACGTAGGTCTCGTAGTGCTGCCCGTGGCCCATGTGCTGGAACGCATGACCACCTATTTCTTTATCCTGAACGCCACAAAGGTATTCTTCGCCGACACCCCCAAGAACACCGCCCTCCTGATGAAGGAAGTCAAGCCCACCGTCATGATGGTGGTCCCCCGCATTCTGGAACGCGTCTACGAAAGCATGACGGCCGCCGGCGAAAAGTGCCACGGTTTCAAGCGTTGGCTGATTAACCGCGCCGTAAAGATTGCAAAGATTGAGGACCCCACCAAGCGCCCCAGCATCGCCCGCCGCATTTACGACAAACTGGTCTACAAGAAAATGCGCGAAGCCATCGGCGGCAAGTTCCGCCTGATCGTCTGCGGTGGCGGCGCCCTGAACAAGTCCATCTGCCGATTCCTGCTGAACGTTGGCATCAACATCTGCGAAGGTTACGGCCTTACCGAATGCGCCCCCGTGCTCACGGTGAACACTCCCAAGTGCATCCGCCCCGGTAGCGTGGGCATCCCCCTTGCCTATCTGGACGTAAAGATCGGCGAGAACAGCGAAGTCCTGGCCAAGGGCGACAGCGTTTTCAAGGGCTACCACAACATGCCCGAAGTAAACAAGGAAATCTTTACCGAAGACGGTTACCTCAAGACAGGAGACCAGGGATCCTTCGACGAAGACGGCTACCTGTTCTTGATCGGTCGCATCAAGGAACTGCTGAAGACCAGCACCGGCAAGTATGTAAGCCCCAACCCCATCGAGCTTGAAATCAGCCGCCACCCGCTGGTGGAACAGGCCCTTGTCATCGCCAACGACCGTAAGTTCGCTTCTGTGCTTATCTTCCTGAACCCCATCAACGCACGCCGCTTCCTGAACCGCACCAAGGACGAATTCGATATCAACCGCGCTCTGGAATCCAAGCACATCAACGAGGCTCTGGAACGTCACATCACCCGCATCAACAAGAAGCTGAACCATTGGGAACAAATCCGCAAGTGGACCCTCATTGGAGACAGCCTCACCGTTGAATCAGGCTTGCTGACTCCCACCCTCAAGATCCGTCGCAAAGCCGCCGAAGAAATGTACAGCGAACAAATCGAAGAAATGTACAAGTAGCGGAGAGCGATGAGCAGCGAGCTGTGTGCTGCGAGCGGAAAGACTCGAGGCGCGAGGCTTGAGGTATCATCCTGAGCGAAGGCATGTAAGGCCGTAGTCGATATAGAATTATTAGCAATTTATTGCCTTACAATTCTTAGGTTCGAAGGAGCAGGATCTAGATACTAGATATGAGTTATTGGACGTTTGACGTGGGACTTCTAACTGGATTAGTGAACAATGAATAGTGAACAGTGAAAGGCGCCTAACTTTAACTCAAAGCTCAAAGCTCATAACTCATATCTAAATATTACAAATAACGAATACGTTACCAACGAGTACATCACAAACGAGTACAACACTTAAGAGCTGGGGCTTAACGGTAATCGAGGCCAGCAACCTGTATTCAAGCGCAGAGGAAGGACGCTACTCGGGAACTCTGGACGAACGCGCAGACGCCATGCAAGCCCTTATTGACAACAAGAGCGTCAAGGCCATTTTCTTTGCACGCGGGGGCTACGGCAGCAGCCAGCTTCTGAACAAGCTCAACTACTCAAAGCTTGAAAAGCACCCCAAATGGTTCGTGGGCTATAGCGACATTACCGCCTTCCACATTGCATTGAACAACCTTGGTTTCGAAACTATCCAAGGACCCATGATGAAAGGCTTCAACAAGGATTCTCGACCTGAACGCCACCAACTCTATTCTTTCCATCGAAGAAATCATCCAAAAGTATTTTGGAGATCTTGAGATCCCCATCGTTTACGGCATCAGCTCTGGCCACGACACCGCCAACTGGCCGCTATACCTGGGAGCAAAGGTTTCTATAAAGGTCACCGACAAAAAGGCAACCATACAGTTTAAGTAGAGGTATGAGGCGACAGGCTTCAGGCGACAGGTACGAGGGCGGAGCCTTCGGCTCCTTTGAACTAGATATCTCATAATCACAACTCATATCTCATAACTAAAAAAAGCCAGGTTTTCACCTGGCCTTTTTTGCAAGGTCGACCTCATACCTCAAAGGAAGGCGAAGCCGACCGACCTCTTTGCCTATTAGAAATGGATCACGCGAACCTTGATGACCTTGGGCAGCTGAGCCAGCTTGTCCTTGATGGAATCATCAATGGAGCTTTCGATGTCGATCAGGTTGTAACCGATCTTGCCGTTGCTCTTGTTGGAGAAGGAGGCAATGTTGATGCCTTCTGCACCCACAACCTTGGTGATTTCAGCGATCATGTTGGGAACGTCTTCGTTAATCACCACAACGCGGGTCTTGATGCCCATGTGGGGCTTGTCCATGAGAGCCGGGAAGTTAACGGAGTTACGGACGCAACCGAATTCGATGTAGTCCTTCAGTTCTTCAACAGCCATGACTGCGCAGTTTTCTTCAGCTTCTTCGGTAGAAGCGCCCAGGTGCGGGAAGCACTGGATCTTGTCGTGCTGAATCTGCTTTGCATCGGGGAAGTCGCTGAGGTAACCCTGGAGAGTACCGTTGTCCAGCATTTCGTAAATGGGGTCCATTTCAACCAGACCGTTACGGGCGAAGTTCAGGATATGAGTACCCTTGAAGTTAGCCAGGTTCTTGCGGTTCAGGAGGTTTTCGGTAACGCCCTTGATGAACGGAACGTGAACGGTAAGGAAGTCAGAATTTGCGATCACGGTGTCGAGATCGGCAATTTCAACCTTGTTGGAAAGTTCGTGCATGTTCAGTGCATTGGGATACGGTTCGTATGCGATCACGCGCATGTTCTTCCAACGAGCATAGTTAGCAACGAGAACGCCGATCTTGCCGAGGCCGATAACACCGAGGGTCTTGCCAGCCAGTTCAGAACCAGCGAACTTCTTCTTGCCGCTTTCAACAGTCTTGGCCATATCCGGATCATTGATGTCCAGAGCCTTGACCCAGTTTGCAGCCTGTGCAACATTACGAACAGCCATACCGAGAACGGTCATCACGAGTTCAGCAACAGCGTTTGCATTTGCACCCGGAGTATTGAACACGCAGACACCCTTAGCGGAAGCCTTGTCGATAGTGATGTTGTTAACACCAGCACCGGCACGAGCCACAGCCAGGAGGCCGTCAAACTGATCAGTATCAACCTGAGCAGAACGGACGAGGATAGCGTCCGGATTTTCGACGGTATCAGAAACCTGATAGTAAGCTCCAAACAGGCTGAGGCCCTTCTTGGAGATGTTGTTCATAGTCTTAATAGTTGCCATGATTTATTCCTTGTAGTTTATGTTAAAAATTCTCGAGGTCGCACCTATGGTGCTTTGAGGTGCGAGGTCGCGCTTCGCGCTCTGAGGCTTGAGTTTCGCGGATTTGCCGCCTTTATTTTGCTCAAGGGCAGTAGGCCCGTCCTCAAAGTCTTTCGAAGAAAGACGACCTCACCGCCCATACCTATGGTTCTACCCAGCGACCGCGTTCCTTGATGAGAGCTACCAATTCTTCGATGGCATCTTCTTCGGGAATGTTCTTCTTGACTGCGGTCTTTCCTTCGAACAGGGTGATACGGCCAGGACCGCCACCCACGTAACCGAAGTCAGCATCAGCCATTTCACCCGGGCCATTCACGATACAGCCCATAATGCCGATAGACAAATCCTTCAGATGACCAAAGCGGGCCTTTATCTTACCCATCACTTCCTGGATGTTGTACAAAGTACGGCCACAGCTGGGGCAGCTAATAAAGTTGGTCTTGCTGCGACGGCAGTAGGCAGCCTGCAAAATATCGAAAGCCAGTTCCACAGATTCCTTGGGGCTCTTGAAACCTTCGATAACAACAGCGTCACCGATACCGTCAGTGACCAGGCTACCGATGTCGGCAGAAGCACGGAGCATATCCTTCTCGGAGCTACCGATGTTGGCATAGAGCAAGATGGGATCCTTGCGGCCAGCGGCTTCCATTGCAGAAACCAGGGCGCGAACACCAGAAACCATGTTATCGCCAGTATAGCAGAACACGGAACCTTCCGGAACAGAAATAGGATTGGCGGCAAAGCCAGCAATATCCATGGGATCGTCAAAAGCCACAACAGGCTTGTCGGCCAGGCTGGCCACGGCAAATTCAGGACCGCGACCTTCAGAAGTCAGGCTGGCAGCATCGGAACGAACACCGACCTTGACCGGCTGAGCGCCACCGATTTCCACACCGTTAAGAACAACGGGCTTGGTTTCGCGACGAGCGTAGTGGTACGGATCCTTTTCGAGAATAGGCACATCGTAGCTTACCGGAACTGCGGGCAAGGCGCAAGCCTTGATCAGTTCCTGGGCAACGGGGACTTCGGCCACAGGATCTTCTGTCAGGGAGACGCGGATGGTATCGGCAAGACCGTCCATCAAGAGGGCACCAATACCTGCGGCAGACTTCATGCGGCCATCGGCACCGGCGCCAGCTTCGGTAACGCCCACATGGAAGGGGTACGGCTTGTAGTTTTCCTGCTTGATACGGGCAGCCAGCATACGGTAGGCAGAAATAGCCACGCGAGGATTGCTGGACTTCAGGCTCAGGACCACCTGGTCAAAATGTTCGGCTTCGCAAACAGCCAGGTATTCCATGACAGATTCCACCATGCCTTCCACGGTGTCGCCATAGCGGTAAATCATACGGGCAGAAAGGGAACCGTGGTTCACGCCAATGCGGATCACGCGGCCCAGACGCTTTGCTTCCTGGACGAAGGGAGTGAACTGTTCAGCCACCTTCTCCTTGCCTTCTTCGAACATGGCGTCAGTCTGATTTTCCAAAGTCAGGATGCCGGTATCAACGAAATTACCCGGATTGATACGGACCTTTTCAACCCACTTGAGAGCTTCGAAAGCAGCCTTGGGCTGGAAGTGGATGTCGGCAGAAACCGGCACCTTGCAACCAGCGGCACGAATGCGCTTCATGACTTCTTCCAGCCCCTGGGCATCGGCCAGAGTGGGAGCGGTAATACGAACCAGGCCACAGCCAACCTTGGCAAGATCCAAGGTTTCCTGGACAGTCTTTTCAACGTCCTTGGGCTTGGTGGTAGTCATGGACTGAACTAAAATGGGGGCACCGCCCCCAATCAATGCATCACCAACACGAACCTGTACAGTTTCTCTACGGACTGCGTTAAAGCGGTCAGCAACATACGGAAATTCAGAAAACTTTGTCATATATAAGCAATTTAGGAAAAGTCGAGCGTCGCGGCAAAAGCGTTTTCGCTTTTGACATAACCGAGACGCACTAAATGCGCTTGTTAAAGCGCCATTTAGGAAAATCCGCAATTATCGGCACATTCCAAATTACTTATGTAGAAGATTTGTAGTACTCTTCCAGCTTTTCACGACAGTTATAGAAGCACTTCCACAGCGACGGATCGAACTGGGAACCCATGCCCTTGGCGATAATATCAAAGGCATCCTCGAAAGAGAATTTTTCCTTATAGCAACGCTTACTGACCAGGGCGTCGTATACATCGGCCACAGCCATCACACGGGCTTCAAACGGGATATTCTCGCCACTCAGGCCCCTGGGGTAGCCCCTTCCGTCATAACGTTCGTGATGGAAACAGGCCACGTTCCTGGCGATGTTCACGAAAGCAGGAACCTCGATCTGAGAAAGGAGATTCTCGACAATGGCAGCACCCTTTTCAGGGTGAGTTTTCATCTCCTCGAATTCCTCGGGAGTGAACTTTCCAGGTTTTCTCAGAATCTCATCGTTAATGGCAATCTTGCCCAAGTCGTGCATAGGTGCGGCACTGACCAGAGCGTCGTAGAAGGTATCTTCATACTTGCGCTGTCGATCCTTACGCAGTTCATCAACAAGGATAGACACCACCTTGCTGGTACGCTTGATATGACCGCCCGTATTGCTATCACGGCTTTCAACCATGTTGGCCATGCCCACAATCATCTGTTCCTGGATAGACTTCAACTGGTTGGCGTTACTCTTCACCACAGTCTTCAATCGGGTATTGCTGTCGCCAAGCATCTGCACATAGTTGTGCAAATCCGTATCGTCCACAATCTTGAACAGGTTCACATAACGATCACGGAACACGTTGACCTTGCGAACATAACAGCGATAATGACGAACGCTAGACAGGTATTCCTTGGTATCCAGATAATCCCCGTCCCGCACTTCCCTCACCCACAATCTCAGGAAATCGATGGCAGCAGAACCCGAAGGCAGCAAGTGGTCTACGCGGCAATTTTTTAAGGCAGGAATGATCTCGTAGGCAATCTCGTTGCATCCCAAAAAACGGTATGACGAAGACACCAGAATATACCCATCCGTATTGTTTTTTTCAAGAACAGATAGAACGCTATGCCCGATGTCATAACTCTTTACACGGAAGCAAATGTATATCAGCGCCAGCTGGTCAAACACATAGACCGCAGGCATGATCAAGGTATCGATTTCCCAAAGGCGCGAAGAGAAGAACGCCAAAATCGTAGCAATATCGATAAGGGACATGGCCACAAGGCACTTAAAGGAAACGTTCTTCTTCTTGGCAAAGGCATAGATAAGAATGCTTACGTTGGCGATCAGGAACCCAAAAATCATCAGGTTGAACAAATCATGGCCAAAGCCATAAGTCGCCACATAGTTACCCACCCCTTCGAATGTCTGGACATACTCAATGGAGGTGTAATAAATATCGCTGAAACCTACCGTACACGACAGGCCGAATATTAACATCGTATAGGCATTCAGGATCGTGCGCACGAACTTGTGGATTTTAACCCGGCAGACATCGGCGACGGCATAGAACATGAACAGGGGCAGAAATACGGAACCCGCATAGTTGAACTTGTTGGCCACAATGGCTTCATCCACGTTGGTAGACAAGCCAAGCATCAAGTGCCCCATGCAGGACACCAATACCAAAAAGCTAATGAACGAATAATTGCCACTAAACTTTGGATTCAGATGCCAAATCGCCACCACATTCAAGGCGGCAATAATACACAAAACCAACAAACACGTAATAATCATACACAAAAACCCTACAATTGGCCAGGCGGTCTCTCTTAAAGATAATCAACTTTAGAACTAATCGCAAACAAAGACCCCCAAAGGGGCCCCAAACGCATACAAAAAACTTGCAATATGTGATTTAGCAAACAATTACCGCTAACCAAAAAAAGCCCGACTGCTTTCGCAGCCAGGCTTTTTAAAGTTCTAGGAACTCTGTCGAAGTACTTCGATTAGGCTTCGGTTGCGGTCGCTTCTGCAGCAGCGCTAGCGGGTGCTTCAGGAGCGGCTTCGGCTGCGGGAGCAGCTTCAGCGGCCGGGGTTTCAGCCTTCGGGGGGAGCAGAGCCTTCATGGAAAGCTTCACCTTACCCTTCGGGTCAACACCGAGGCAGAGAACTTCAACTTCGTCACCGACGTGAACGACATCTTCAACCTTGTCGACGCGGTGGTCAGCAAGTTCAGAGATGTGCACGAGGCCATCGCGACCCGGGAGGATTTCGACGAATGCGCCGAACGGCTGGATCGTCTTAACCTTGCCCTTGTACTTGCGGCCCGGTTCCGGTTCTGCAGTGAGTTCTTCGATCATGCGGCGGCAAACTGCAGCAGCCTTACCAGTCGGAGCAGCGATGTCAACGTTACCGTTGTCGTCGATGTTGATGGTGCAGCCAGTCTGAGCCTGCATGCCCTTAATGACGGAGCCACCAGAGCCGATAACGTCACGGATCTTGTTGGTGGGCACCTTCATCTTGATCATGGTCGGAGCCTTTTCGGAAACCTTCGGACGAGGTGCGGCGAGGCCAAGTTCAGCCATGCGGCCGAGAATGTGGAGACGGCCCTGCTTGGCCTGTTCCAATGCCTGACGCATCAGTTCCGGAGTGATACCACGGATCTTGATATCCATCTGGAAGGCAGTGATACCTTCAGCGGTACCAGTCACCTTGAAGTCCATATCGCCGAGGTGGTCTTCAGTGCCGGTAATGTCGGACAAGATTTCAATCTTGCCGCCTTCCTTCACGGAACCCTTTTCGGAGATGAGGCCCATTGCGATACCAGCAACCGGAGCCTTGATAGGAACGCCAGCGTCCATCAAGGAGAGGCAGCCACCGCAAACGGAAGCCATGGAAGAAGAACCGTTGGATTCCTGAATTTCGGAAACCACGCGGATGGTGTACGGGAAGTCTTCGGGCAGCGGAAGAACTGCAGCCAGAGAACGTTCGGCGAGGTGGCCGTGACCGATTTCGCGGCGGCTGGTGCCGAGACGCTTGCATTCACCCACGCTGTACGGCGGGAAGTTGTAATGCAGCATGTAGCTCTTTGCGCCTTCACCCTGAAGGCTTTCATAACGTTGTTCGTCAGCCTTGGTGCCGAGAGTACATACAACGAAACCTTGAGTTTCACCGCGCTGGAAGATGGCAGAGCCATGAGCGCTGGGGAGAACGCCCATATCGATTTCGATGGGGCGGATTTCGGTAGTGGTACGGCCGTCCAAGCGGACGTGTTCGTTCAGGATCATTTCGCGCATTGCGGTGCGTTCCAGATCGCCGAAGATTGCCTTGGCATCAGCAAGGAGAGCTGCGTCCTGAGCGTCGCCTTCGCCAATGATAGCGAGGATACGCGGATCTTCAGTCATACGCTTGCAGAGGTCTGCCATAGCAGGATAGAAGTCGGTCTTGACCATGTTGGAATGAACGTCCTTCTGGAGTTCGTCATTCACAACTTCCTTAACGGTGGTGAGCAGCTTTTCGTGAGCTTCGCCAAGATCCTTCGGAGCGAGGATCATCTTCGGCATCTTACCGCACTGGTCAACAAGCTTCTGCTGAGCAATGCAAAGCTGCTTGATGACTTCGTGACCGGCGAGGATAGCGTTGATCATGGTGTCTTCGGACACTTCATAAGCGCCACCTTCCACCATGCAGACGGAGTCTTCGGTACCGGCGACCACCATGTCCAGATCGGCGCATGCAATCTGATCATAAGTGGGCATCACAACGTTCTGACCGTCAACGACGGCCACGCGAACTGCAGCAACCTGCTGTTCGAACGGGAGGTCAGAGAGACCAATGGAGAGAGAAGCAGCGCTCACGCCGAGAACGTCGGGAGCGAACTTCTTGTCGGCAGACATGACCTGCACGATGACCTGGACTTCACGAGTGAAGTTTTCCGGGAACATGGGGCGGATCGGTCGGTCGATAATACGAGCAGAGAGGGTTTCTTCGTCAGACGGACGACCAGCTTCACGCTTGGAATAGCCACCCGGGAGGCGACCAGCAGCGTAGGCCTTTTCGCGGTATTCAACCGTCAGGGGGAAGAAGTCACCTTCCTTTTCTTCGCCGTAGCAGACAGTGGACAGAACGAATGCGTCGCCCATCTTGGCAACAGCAGCGCCACGAGCCTGCTTGGCAATACGGCCGGTTTCGAAAGAGATGACACGACCATCGGGAAGTGTTACAGACACTTCCTTCGGGTCCAGCATCTTGCCGTACTTTTCTTTGTAAGCATCAATAGACATAGATTATCTCCAGTCCACAGAAATTAGCCGCGGAGACCCAATTCCTTGATAAGAGCACGCTGAGCGACAATGTCCTTTTCGCCGTAGTACTTGAGGAGAGTCTTGCGCTTTGCAACCATCATAGACAGACCGCGCAGAGAGTGGTGGTCCTTCTTGTGCTGCTTGGCGTGTTCGGTGAGGTTCTTGATCTTTTCAGTCAGGAGAGCGATCTGAACGCGGACGTTACCGGTGTCCTTTTCGTTTGCGCCAAACTTAGCGGTGATTTCTGCAGCCTTTTCTTTAGTAATAGTAGCCATTTTACTACCTGTTCCTTTTGGTTTGTTTGTTTTACTTATTTACACGTTTGCACCCGAGTATTCTACTTGAACTCCCAGTGGAATATAACTGGACGGGAATACCAAGGCGAAATGACGTTGAGGGATAATATAGGTAAAAAAAAGAGAGACGAAAGACGGGAAACGAGAGAAAAGAGGGAAAAAAGGGGCCAAAAGGGGTGTTTGCGACTGATTTTAAAAACTCGTAATTCATATTTCGTAATTCATAATTAAGACAACTGATTTTTCTATCATTGTTGGCGAAGGGTTTAGATAAATTTTGAAGAAGGTTTTACTGGTCATTTTTGCGATTGTATTCTTGTGCGGGGGCGTACTCCCTGCGGTGGAAGATTATCTTGACGAAATCGCAAACAGTAAGGAAGTTCTCACCTTCTTCAACAAGAAAGATTCCCCTGAAAAGCTAAAGAAGTTCATCGTTTCGGTGAACCGAAATTTGAGCGTTGCCGACGTGGATCGTTTTGCCGGATACATCCTGACCTACTCAAAACAGTATGATATGGATTACAAGTTGGTGGCAGCCATTATCGCTCAGGAAAGCAGGTTCAAGGTCAACGCCAAAAGTCGCGTCGGGGCTTTGGGTCTTATGCAGATCATGCCAACCACCGGGAAAAATGTCGCTCAAAAGTTGAAGCTTTCCAAGTACAGTTTGTTGAACCCGAAAGACAATATCCAGATTGGCGTAAAGTTCCTGTCGATGCTCCGCAGCGAGTACAAGGGCGATATAAACCTGATGTTGGCCCACTACAATGGCGGATACAGGCAGGCGGAACTGTACAAGGCATTCAGGTATTTTGAATTTTTACGCCTGATAACCATGCAGTACGAGACCTTTAATTACGTGAAAAAAGTAAAGACCAACTACCGAAAAATCTCCCGCGACGAGGTATGAGGTGGTCGCCTACGGCTCCTTTCAGCGATGAGCTATGAGCCTTGAGCAATGAGCTAGATAATCGCGCCAAAGGGACCTGACGTCACCCTGAGGAATCTCAGGATCTTGTGCGTTCACGGGATTCTGAAACAAGTTCAGAATGACAGTTTGCGGATGTTCAGAGAGACAGTCCCCACTGTTCACTATCCCCCCCTCTAGGTTGCGAAGCAACCGACCTGAAACCTCTAGCGTAGCGAACCTCATTTTCAATTGCTATCTTTGGCCGCAAATGTTTGAGTCCTTGAATTTTCACTTTTCCTTCTACGACTACCTGCTGGTAGCCATGGTGACTGCGCTTGGAACCTTGAGTGCTTACCTGAAGGACCCGCAGCTGAAGGCGGTTACGGCCACCATTCCCATCCCCTTCGGTTTCGCCTACATCGCCGTGGGCCTCCCCATCGGGGCCGCAAACGCCATTTCCGGATTCATGTGCATGCTGTATGCGAACATCGTCCGCATCCTCCATTACAAGGCTAAAGTGCCTATCGTGCTGTCCATCATTATAGGCCTTGCCTGTTTCGTGGCCATGGGCACCTTCCTTATGCCCCGCATCCCCGACAACGAAGCCTTTTTCGTAGGGGTCTGTGCCTTCGACTTTATCGTTGGCCTCATCATGTTCCAGAAGCAAAAATACAAGGCCGGTGTCCGCTACAAGACACCCCTGCCCATCTACATCAAGGCCCCCGCCATTGCCGGCGTGGTCAGTGGCCTCATGTTCATCAAGCGACTCATGGGCGGATTCTGCACCAGCTTCCCCATGATGAACTCCATCGTCAGCTACGAAAGCCGTTTTTCATTGGGTGACCAGTGCCGTCAGCTGCCCCTGTTCCTGATTGCAGGCCCCTTTATGTTCCTGGAGATGCACTTTATCGAGACCCGCCTGGGCCTAAACCATTGGCTGGTACTGCTTAGCGGCTACATTATCTTCAGCGTGATTTACGTTCCCCTGAACAATGAACTGAAACGAAGGAACGCCTGTAACTACAACAACCCCCAGGAATAGTTCCCCATAGGCATATTCCAAGCTGTTGTGATTAAATAAACGTTTTTAACAACAAGGGCGCCCCAAAGGCGTCCTTTTTCGCTATTTGGAAATATTTTATATAATGGTAATTTGGCACTTCATACAATTTAGGGTGCCGCTGGTGAAATCTGGAGAATATATGTTTGGAAAAATCAAGGCGATTGGCATTATGGCAGCCATTGTTGCCACCGGTGTAACACAGTCCAACGCTGAAGCTTACGACTGGGGTAACGTCCGTTTCGATGGTGGCGGATTCATGAGCGCCATCCTCCCCAGCCCCTATCAGAAAGATTTGATTTACGCCCGTACCGACGTGGGCGGCATCTACCGCTGGGATGCAACCAAGTCCTACTGGATTCCTCTTATGGACCAGTTCAGCGAAGAAGACAAGGGTCTTTACGGCACCGAATCTTTCGCCCTGGACCCCACCGATCCCAAGCGCATTTACGTTTTGGCAGGTACCGGCTATTTTAGCTGGGGACGCACTGCAGTACTCCGCTCCGAAGACTACGGTACCACCTGGGACACCACTTATGTAGGCAACAAGGAAGGCGAAGGTATTCTCGCCCACGGTAACGGCATGGGCCGCCAAACTGGCGAAAAGCTGGCCGTAGACCCCAACATGCCCAACATTATTCTTTGCGGTAGCCGTACTGCAGGCGTTTACAAAAGTGAAGACTATGGTAAAACCTGGAGCAGCCTCTACAAGGTGGCTATTTCTAGCGCCTCGGGAAACAGCCTGAGCGGCGTAAATGGTGTCGCCTTCGTCATGTTCGACGAATCCCAGGGCAAGCTAGCCGACGGCAGCACCGCCACCATTTACATCGGTATTTCCGACACCAAGGACAATCTGCAAGTTTCTAAGGATGGCGGTAAGACCTGGAAGACTATCGAAGGCGGCCCCTCCAAGTACATGCCCCACCGCGCCAAGATCGTAGATGGCGATATGTACATCACCTACGCCGATGGCCCCGGCCCCCATAACATTAGCGGCGGCGCCGTGATGAAGCTGAATCTCAAGTCCGGCACCTGGACCGACATCACCCCGTATGATGATGAAGAAGACGAAGGCGGCACCGTTCAGCACAAGAAGAACGAAAGTTCCTACGGCGGCATCGCCATCGACCCCAAGGACAAGAATCACATTGTAGTTTCTACCCTGGGCAAGTACACCGGCCGTCACGTAACCAAGGACGAAAAGGATAACTACGGCGACCGCATTTACGTTACCACAGACGGCGGCAAGAACTGGGTCCATGGTCAGCATTACGGCGACGTACCCAATATCGACGCCAACGGTACCGACTGGATTCCGGGTAATGCCATCCACTGGGCAGGCTCCCTGGAATTTGACCCGTTCAACAACAAGAAGGTCTGGGTCACCAGCGGTAACGGTATTTTCACTACCGACGACATCACCGCCAAGGTTCCTGTCTGGAAGTTTGAATCCAAGGGCGTAGAAGAAACCGTTCCCCTGGATATTGTCAGCATTCCGGGCGGTCCCCTGGTTACGGCCATCGGCGACTATGATGGTGGAGTATACACCGACATTAACGCACCCGTCAAGCGCCACTTCCCCATCGTAGGTTCTACCGAAAGCATCGGCTACGCAGCCCTCACCGGCACCTTGATGCGTACCGGTATCGTAACGGTCTACGGCCAGTACGATTCCAAGAGCTACAAGAAGATGTACCGTTCCGACGACTTGGGCAAAACCTGGGACGAGATGCCCATGGACACCACAAGCACCATGGAGAACATGCGTAAGGGCCACCTGACTCTCTCCGCAGACGGCAAGGTCATCATGCACAAGCCGGAAAACGGATCCAGCTTCTATCGCTCCGTTGACAACGGCAAGACATGGAAAGAAGTAAAGACCGGTAGCGGCAACGGCCGTATGGCTTCTGACCCCGTGAACCCGAAGGTATTCTACGTCATCGGC
Organism: Fibrobacter sp. UWH6; assembly: GCF_900142465.1. Lineage (NCBI taxonomy): Bacteria > Pseudomonadati > Fibrobacterota > Fibrobacteria > Fibrobacterales > Fibrobacteraceae > Fibrobacter > Fibrobacter sp. UWH6. Next base: position 43,431 of record NZ_FRAX01000006.1, on the reverse strand, counting down.
GATAACGGAGAAGTGATCGTTTCCAATGACGCCGGCGAAACCTTCAAGCAGGTAACATCTCTCAAGACCAACGAAAACTTCTCTGGCGATGGTAACCCCATCCGTACCGTTCCCGGCAGAGAAGGCCACATCTGGGTGGCTCGCGACCAGAATCAGATCTGGCAGAAAGACGGTTACACTCATAACGGTCTCAGCTATACCGAAGACGGTGGCAAGACCTGGAATGATTGCGACATCGTAGGTACCGCCGTTGCAGTAGGTATCGGTAAGGCAAAAGAAGGCGCCGACTACGAAACCATCTACATCTGGGGCGGCACCAGGGAATATGTAGGCGAAGGCCAGTGGGGCGGCAAGGAATACAAGTACTCCACCGTCGGCCTCTACCGCAGTACCGACAAGTGCAAGACTTTCGAACGCATCAACGATGACATGCATCAGTTCGGTGGTCCGGGTAACGGCAAGTTCGTCCAGGGCGACATGAACAACTACGGCGTGGTGTATATGAGTACCGTTGGCCGTGGCCTGATTGTTGGCGCACCGGAAGGAACCAACATTGTCATGAACAACCCCAGAATCATCAACATCGGACGTTCCGCCAGCATGAACCAGCAAGGACGCAGCCTCCAGATCGCAGCCCCCGAGGGAGCCGTTCTCAAGCTGTATTCCGCAAACGGAAAGATTGTCCTTTCTCAGCAAGTTGGCGGCAATGCAAACGTCAGCCTGAACAGAATTCCCATGGGTAAGTACATCGCCCGATTGACCAACGCCAACGGAAACAATCTGCTTTCCAAGGCCATCCTGGTCAAGTAAGCTTTAAGGAGCAAGAAAAGAAAGCCCTCGGTTTTTAGAACCGGGGGCCTTTCTTATGCAATTTTTTGGGAAAATTACTTGGCGAGAGCACTGAAAGATTCAGTGTAGGAGTTCTTGATAGCCATTTCATCGGTCAAATTGTACATAAAGTACAGCTGACCCAGATTCAAGGTCACGAGGGTACCGGTTTCGTCAAGAGCGACAGTGGCGGCCAATTCAACAGTCTTGGGTCCCATGCACATGGTGTTGGTAAAAGACCTCATGTGCAAGACGCCAGCGGCTACAGACCATTCGCCGAAAACAGGATTGCAGTCTGCGGTAGCAATGTCTGCTGCCAGGGCAGGAGCGTCAAACTGGAATTCATGAGTATTCTTGTCGAAAGTCAGCGTGCCCGGAGCTGCGGTGTAATTGAACATGGAATGCATTTCACCAGAAGCCTTGTTGGCCATACCATTGGCGTTCCATGCACCATTCAGGCAGTCATCGGAAATGCCGTTAGCGCAAAGTTCTGCACGGGTCGGATCCGGAGTGCTATCATCGCTACAGGCAGACAGGAGACCCAGGGAGCAAACGCCAGCCAGGGCGATCAAAGAAAACTTTTTCATATAAAACCTCTGTTATTTGTGGTTGAATATAAGAAAAAGTGGCGAACATTTTTTTTTATTGATTTTATTTTACCAAAAGACAATGGCTTTTTTACGCAAAAAAGCATAATGTTGTAAAAAAGAACAACAGAAATCCCCCATTTATATGTACAGACAGGTCAGGAATAGCTATTTTTGGCCCGTGTTTGGAGAGGTCTGCGACTTAACAACAGCAGACGAGTGGAGTTATAGTAGAATGAAGAGATATCTGACAGCAGCAGTTTTGGCTACTTCACTGATGTCGCTCAGTGAAGCAGCCCCAAGCACAAACTTCCAGGTCAACTTGCTGGGCGATTCTAATATGGGGAGCCCTAGCCTCACCCACGCCGAAAAGAATTACCAGGCAAGCGTCAAGGTTTATTCCATGTTGGGCAAGGAAGTTCTAACCTTAGGTAAGAACACCACCTACTTCGAAGCTACCAAGGCATGCAGCCAGAACCTCCCCTCAGGCCGCTACGTGATCAATATCAGGGCAAACGGAACCGACCGCAGTTCCATTATCAATGTTAGATAGTCTAAACCCGACTCTATACTAAATCTTAATCAAGTCCAGGACCGAAAGCACTTCGTCCTGGACTTTAAATTTGACTTCAAAGCCAGCAAACTTAAAGCCGTAAACTCGGTCGGCATCCTTCTGGTAAGCCGGGCGGGGATCCTCAGCCAGAATTTCGCGGAGGGTATCCAATTTTTCTGCCGGAAACGCCCCAAGGTCCACGGAGAATTCCACCTTCAGGCTTTTTTCGCGGAGGGGTTCCGCAAAGCCGCCCAGTGCATCGGGCACGGAATCGGCATAAGGCAAATAGGGCTTGATGTCTACAATGGGAGTTCCATCCATCATGTCGGCGCCGCTAACGATAATTTCGGGGCCGCAATAATCCCCGTCAACCACGTTCAGGCGGATTTCCTCGATTTTTACGCAGCTCATGGCCACGGGATTGGGGCGGAAACTGCTGCGGGTGGCAAAAACTCCCAGACGCTTGTTGCCTCCGAGGCGGGGCGGGCGCACCGTAGGGCTCCAGCGATTTTCGCCGTTCTCGCCCACCCTTACATTTTCTGAAAAAATCCAGAGGACCCACAGGTGGCTAAAACCCTCGAGACCGCGCAAGGCGTCGGCCACTCGAAACTCAGGTTCAAAGCGAATGGAGGAACGCAACCCCTTTAGCAATCCACTCTGGCGGGGAATGCCGAACTTATCGGGAAAGTCACTCCGGATTCTGGCAATGACCTTAAAGGGGAAATGAGATGGGGTTTCGCAGTCTGGGTTCACAGAGCCATATATAAAAATTTCTATCTTGCCCCACCGATGATTTAACTCAGGCGAATGTTTTTTCGCCGCAACATAGAAGAGGAACAAATGACCGTAGTCGTCTTTATTCTTTACTTGTTGATGATGCTAGGCATCGGTGCCTACTTCTCTCGCAAGGCAAATAGCCTCAACGCCTACTACCTGGGCGATCGTGGCATGAACAAGTGGGTGGTGGCTATGTCCGCCCAGGCTTCCGATATGAGTGGCTGGATGCTCATGGGTCTCCCCGGCGCCATCTACCTCAGCGGTTTCTCCGAAGCATGGATCGGCATCGGTCTCGTGATCGGTACCTATTTCAACTGGAAGATCGTTGGCCGCCGTCTCCGCAAGTACTCTCACTTCTGCGGCGACTCCATTACCCTCCCCGACTTCCTCTCTAACCGTTTCCGCGACAAGAAGGGCATCATCCGCGTGATCGCATCCTTCTTCATCCTGGCATTCTTCCTGTTCTACACCGTTTCCGGCTTCGTGGCTTCCGCAAAGCTCTTCGGCACCATCTTCGGTCTTGACTACACCACCGGCCTGATCATCGGTGCCGTCGTGGTTGTTAGCTACACCTTCATGGGCGGCTTCTTCGCTGTTTGCTGGACCGACTTCATCCAGGCTTCCATGATGCTCATTGCCGTGCTGGTGATTCCCACCATCATCTGCGTTTCCGGTGGCGGCTTCGCTGCAACCATGGATGCAGTGAACGTACAGAATCCCTACCTCATGAGCCTCTTCACCAACGCCTCTACCGGCAAGGCCATCGGTTTCATCTCCCTGATTTCCAGCCTGGCCTGGGGTCTCGGCTACTTCGGTATGCCCCACATCCTGGTCCGTTTCATGTCCATCAAGAACGCTGAAGAAATCAAGCATTCTCGCCGCATCGCCATGACTTGGGTCATCATCTGCCTCGGTGCTGTGATCATGATCGGTCTCCTTGGCCGCTATTATGTAAGCGCTAACGGTCTCACTGTCCAGGACCCTGAAAGAATCTTCATGGTCCTCTGCCAGGCCCTCTGCCATCCGGCTATCGCCTCTATCCTCATGGCCGCCATTCTCGCCGCTATCATGAGTACCGCAGACTCCCAGCTCCTGGTTTCTGCTTCCGCTTTCAGTAACGACATGTACAAGCACATCTTCCGCAAGAACGCCTCCAACAAGGAACTGATGTGGGTGAGCCGCGTTGTGGTTGCCGTTATCGCTATTATCGCTGTTCTCGTGGCACTCCAGGGCGCACCTTCCGCTGGTGCCGCTAAGGAAGGCAAGAGCTTCCTTGACGTGGTCATGAGTCTGGTCAGCTTCGCCTGGGGTGGCTTCGGTGCAACCTTCGGTCCGCTGGTTCTGTTGGCCCTCTTCTGGAAGCGCACCACCCTGCCCGCAGCCGTTGCCGGTATGCTGGTTGGTGGCATCACCACCTTCGTCTGGAAGTTCTACCTCTCCGGCCTCAGCGGTGAAATCTTCCAGATTTACGAACTGGTTCCGGGCTTCGTATTCAGCATGGTTACCATCATCGTGGTAAGCCTTTTGACCAAGGCCCCCTCCAAGGAAATCCAGGACGAATTCGACCAGGTGGAACACACCCGCTTGAGCGATATGAAGCTGTAAGATTAGATATCAGATTCACGATATGAGATATGGATTTCTCATGTCGTGAGATTCCGAAAAAATCGGAATGAAGATTTGCAGAATTCAATTTAATCTTCAGCAAAAAGAAACCCAGACTTTTTAAGTCCGGGTTTCTTTTTTTATAGTCTAACGTTCTAGATTAACAGAACTAAGTCGTCTTTCCAGAATCCAGACCCTTCACAGGAAGAACCTTTACAGAACCATCGGCACCGATCACCACGGCAATACCGGCCAGGTAAGTAATCCAGCTGCGATTTTCGTAGTATCTAAGGTCAATCTGACGGCCAGAGGCATAAATTGTCAAAGGAGCCAGGAACATGTCGTGGGTATTCACCACGCTTACACGAGCCTTCTTGGAAATCACGCCCACCAGGAATTCATCAATGAACTGCTTGGCACGAGAGTCCAGGTCATAGAAGGCATCTTCATAACCGCCATTGAAAGCCCAGTCCGTTGTAGCCACATAGTTTCCATCGGTAGACAAGGCTGCATAAGCATTGAAAGCGGAGTCATTCTTGATGAACCAGCCACCATTCAACACGCCATAAGCATCGTGGTTGAATCCAGTTTCACCACGACCCTTGGCGATATTCTCCAACGTTTCGCGGGTACGGACATATTCAGAATGAGCGTAGTAGGCCGGATCTTCGCTTGCGATTTTCTGGCCCACGGACTGAGCAGAGAAAATACCGAATTCCGTCAGGTGAGAAGTTTTTCCAGAACTGGAATTACGTTCGGCATGGCGCAGAACAAAGACCACCTTTTCATCGGGCTGCAGGGCCTTGAACACCTTTTCTACACTAGTGAAAGTCGTCAGGTCCGGATTGGCCGGATCGTATGCCACGTCGGCATCGGGATCAGCAAAGATCGTTCCCTTAAAAGGGGGCGTTCCAAGAGAATCCAGGCAATAGACGCCGTTACCCATGCCATTGTCAAGAGGTTTGACTTCGCAGCCCTCGGGTACATAAGAGGGTTCATCGATATCGGTTCCAACAGCATAGGGGTCCGCATTGGGATTCTCCGTCGGACCTTCAACACCGCTAGAAGATTCAGGCTGAGACGGATCCAAAGTAGGATTAGACGGATCCACTGTGGGGTCAACAGTCGGATCAGACGGATCGGCAGAGGCCGAAGACTGCGCACCCGGTTCAGGAGACATGCCGGAATCGGAAGAAAGGATTTCTGATGCAGGAGGATTAGGATCGTTAGAAGGTTCTGTTGCAGAACTACTGTCGCCACAAGCCCAGAACAGGGATGAGCACAGGACAGGCAAAATCAGGAATTGTTTTTTCATAGACTCTAATCTAACAAAAAGGGCCAAAATGACAAGTAAATTTTAGGAAAGGGTCTACGAACACCAGCGATTCCTTTCGTATTCCCGCAATATTTCCACAGCATCGGCAGGTTCGTGCCCTTCTACACGCCTCAAAAAGTCGCCCACCGTTTCACCAGGTTCTCGGTGGAAGCCTGCACGAGCCAGTTCCTTTTCGGCTGCATCCAACTTTTTTGCCCAGAGAATCGCCTTGGCCGACGTAGACACGATTCGCTTTTGACGAGCCCTAAGGGCTCCACGGGTTTTGATCGCAACAAGGAACGCAGACAACAAAACGAGAAGCAGGTAAGGGATTCCGCTATCTATAAAGCTCTGGGTGTAGTTCTGCCAGCTGTCTACGGAACGTCTCCATTCACCTTCCTTTAAGAAATGCATGATGCGGGCGGCGCGACCGCGGATTCCTTCCCACTTTACGCTGAACCAGCTAGGCTCGGTGCCCAAGGGAGAAAACATAGGAGGCGTGGGGTCAAAAATAGCCCAATGACCATCCACAAAAACTTCGACCCAGGAATGGGCATGCTTACGACGGAACACCGCATAGGGGCGGCCCTCCACCACTTCGGGGTGAGCAAAGCCGGTAGCATAGCGGGCAGGAATTCCAACGCGGCGCAAAGCGAGAGCCGCCAAGGTAGCGTAGTATTCACAGAAGCCCTGCTTGGCATGCCAGAAAACAGACAGAGGATCCCGGGTCACATTCCCGCCACTGCGCCAACGTTCCAGTCCCGGAATCTGCAAAGAATAAGTAAAATGATTCTTGAAATAAGCCAGAACACGCTGAAGATTTTCTGCATCGGAATTTTCACCGGAAATGCTGTCGCTACGGACCAGTCCCATCTCGGCCACTACGGAATCCATAAGCGCTTCATAGCGGGCACCAACATGCAGGTCCCCTTCGCTGTACGCCAGCAGGGAATCCGGGATGACGCAATTTCTCTGGGAGCCACCAACGCCTTGAGCATCGCCATTCTCCTGAGCATCGCAAACGAAGTAGTACCAGTCCGAACGTTTGCCGTTCTGATCTAGCCCGCGGACCATGCCCCCGGCAAAATACTGTAATGAATCCACGTCCTTTGCGGCATAGCCCACCGCACCATAGGGAGCAAATACAAAACCAAAATTCTTTACGGAGGACTGTACCCAAACCTGTCGTACTCCATGGTTAGCGGAACCTGCCGGAGTCTCCCCCATCGAAGTAACAGAATCCATCACTTCCATCACCGCGTAGTCCACCTGGTAATAGGCCGGCGTCAAAGTCTTTACTTGTTCCGTAGGAAGTTTCCAGATTCCCGCCACGTACTTTTCGTAACTGGCCGCCTTCAGATAATTGGAAGGCAACGAATCCCACACGCGGAGCACCACCTGACTATTATACTTGCCGTTGTAATTGCTGCCAAAACTTCCCAGTGCCGCCACCTGGTCAAAGCCCATGACCCGTTCACGCTGGTAATAATCCTCGGCCCACCGCGCCCCTTTTTCGTAGCGATGCGCCCGCCAATAACGCCACCCGCCAAAAGCGATTCCGCCCAAGGCAACCACCAGCAGCACAAACAAAAGATACTTGTACCAGGCCGTTCCCCGTCGGCTGTAGGCAAACAGGCAAAGCAGCAACCCTACAATACCAGCAACAGCCCAACCCTTAGGCACCATGAACATGCCAAACAGCAAGGCCGCCACACCGTCAAAAGCCACGAAAGCTTCAAAGCCGCCATTACCGCGACTGCGTTCCTGCAACGCCGCCAAGAACAGCAAATACAATCCCGGCAAGAAAATCATCATGGGGTTCACACCGTTCTCCACACCGGGAGTCACCACCCAATACAAGGCCAGCGGCACAATGGCCCCATAGGCAGGAATCTTGTTGTACTTGGGGCGCTTGGAAAATTCCTTGCGGCTGGTGGCGTTCAAGAATCCCGTCACGGCAAAGTAAATCGCAAAAAGCAGGCCCAGCCAAGTCGCCTCGAAAGTATGCCCCAAGTTAAAGGAGGCTGTCATCAAGAACAGGCATTTGGCTACATAACGGATGTCTACTATTTCTTTTTTCACAGCGACACCCCCGACTTTATGGAAGCGGGCTCCACGAACAGGCACTTATCCGAAGATGGATCACGGCCCACCACAATATGCTTGTGGACCAGAGGTTCTTCCTTGGCGTACAGTCCTACCCGAAGCACCGGATCCATGGGCCGTGCCGCAGGAGACCAAGGTCCTGGCTTTCTCGCCGAAATCAAGTTCGCCGCAGGAATTCGGGCCAGCGCGTCCATCAAGTTCTTGCGACGTTCCCCTTGGGCGGCACCACTACCAGCCAGCGGAATTTCTTCATCGTCAATAAAGAATCGCCCAAGGATGTTCCGTTCCAGAAGCCACAGGCCAATTCCCGCCGTCAAGCGGATGGCAAATTCCAGATGCTGACGTTCTCCAAAGGAGGGAGCTGCCGTATCCAGAACCAGAATGGCACCGGCCCCGCGTTCCGTTTCAAATTCCTTGGTAAAGGGCTTGCCGTAGCGGGCAAAAGCCTTGTGGTGCAAGTCTCGAAGAGCATCTCCTTCCCGGTACTCGCGGACGCCCACAAAATTCATTCCGCGATTTAGGCTAGGCATCAACAGCGGGGCAAACACCATGCCGCTAGCCCCCGAGGTTAAGAACGGGAATTCACCCACCTTTATAGGATTCGGATAAACCAGCAATTCCGCAGAACCGCGATATTCAAAAGGCCACTGCAAAAGTCCCATGATTTCGGGAACGTTGGCCGCAATCTTATTCAGCGGAAAAGCGCCGCGGTTCTTCGTCTGAATTTTGCATTCCAGTTTCTTAAAACCGTCAGCGGCATTAATCTGAACCATCTCGGATTCAAGCCAAGTCAAGCTCGGGTCCATACGGTAAGATGCCAACTGCACCGAATCCAGACGATCAGCAGATCCGCCTCCGCGACCAAACAATCGCAACAGCAGATTAGAAGAACGCTTACGACCGATGGCATTTATGGCATCTTCGCCCCCAACGCCCACATCGGCCCAGATGGTAGCCACCTCCCCCTCGTAAGCGGGAGTCACCACCACATTTTCCATAGAAACGTAATTCAGCTTGCTGGAACAGAACAGGGAAAGAATCATTCCCAGGAACAGCAAGAAATCCAGACCGCAAAACACCCAGGCCGCCCAGAATCCAGGGACCATGCCCACCGCCATAGACAAGGGCATCAATGCGGCAGCCGCCTTCCCCGCCGGAGTAAAATATTCCTGCCACAGGTAGAACGCGTGCATCAGAACACCCGCCCGCCGAGGCGCACGAGGAACACTACGAACAAACCAGGAGAAGAAAGACATGGGAGTAGGAAGTAGGAAGTAGACGGTAGGTGGTAGGTGGTAGGAAGGGGAGAGTGTCATCCTGAGCGTAGTCGCAAAGCGACGAAGTCGAAGGATCTAGCAAATCAAGATATCAGAAACCAAATATGAGTTATGAGTTATCATTGTTGGGCCAAGAGCGCCCTTACCAGCGGTGAGTTTTCAGTTGTGAGCTATGAGTTTTTTATAGTCGCGCCAAAGGCGCCTTACTTTTAGCTCACTGCTCATCACTCGCAGTTCATCACTCATTACTAACCTCACTTCGGTACTTTAACTTTTTTCAGGATGCTTTGCAGGATGTTCTTGCTGGCTTCTGGATTGGCGCTGTCCTTGGCAAACACGCGATGTTCCATGACCGGGAAGAACACCCGCTGAATATCATCGGGATTCACGAAATCGCGACCAGCCACAAAGGCACAGGCCTGAGCCATTCGGACCAAGTTCAAACCAGCGCGAGGACTTGCCGCCAGACGTACGCCCCCGTCACTACGAGTCGCCTGCACAAGAGAAACGATATAACGTTCCAACGCCTCATCAATATGAATCTTGAAAACCTGTTTGCGGGCTTCGAGAATATCCACCGGCGAAGTCACCGCCACCACCTTGTCTACAGGCCGACCTTCACGATGGCTGCGCAGAATATCAAGCTCCGTTTCTTCGGTGGGGTAACCTACAGAAATGCGAACCATAAAACGATCCATCTGAGCCTCGGGCAAAGGGAACACCCCGTGGAATTCCACCGGATTTTCGGTGGCCAGAACCATGAATAATTCCGGCAACTTGTGGCGTTCACCTTCCAGCGAAACCTGACGTTCTTCCATGGCTTCCAAAAGCGAAGACTGAGTTCGTGGCGACGCACGGTTAATTTCGTCGGCCAGCAAAACCTGGGTAAAAACCGGACCCTTCTTAATATCGAATTCACCGGTCTTGGCATTATAAACCGCGCCACCCGTCACATCGGCAGGCAACAAGTCCGGCGTAAACTGGATTCGGGAAAATTCCGCCCCCACAGCCGCCGCCAGGGCCTTACTCAAAGTCGTCTTACCCGTACCCGGCACATCTTCAATCAGCACATGGCCATCGGCCAGCAATGCCATCACTAGAAGTTCCACCGTATCGGACTTCCCCAGCAACACCCCATTTAAAGCAGAAATCAAAGACTTAATCATACTTTAAATATATGTAAGTCAGAGAGAAAAGCGCTAACCAGGGGAAAAATAAATGAGAATTCATGCGCGAGAATCAGATACCAGTTATGAGGTATGTGGTATGTGGTATGTGGTATGAGGTATGAGATATGAGGTATGAGCTATGAGGTATGAGGTATGAGGAAAATGCAAAAAAAGATTTTTTATTAACGCAATGGGTATAGAATTTTTATTTCACTTTTAACGTAAAGCAAAATCTTCTAGCAATTTGTCTTAAACAGCGAAGGCCGTAGGTCACTACGTTCAGGTTGGATTTTTCTTCGGCGTAAACAGTGGGAATGGGAAGTTCACCTATGGCAAAGCCACGGGCATCCGCAATGGAAATCAGCTCCAGGTCGATGTCAAAGGAGGGGCTCAGGCGAGATAGTTCCACGGTGCGCAAGAAGTCGGCGGAGTAAAGAATGAATCCGCTGTGGCGATCAGTCAGCTTCTGACGGAACACCAGATTTTCTAGGGCGGTCAAGAAGGCTCCGCCAATTCTCTTGTGCAGGGGCATGTTCCCTGCCTTGGCGCCACCGGTCACTGCGTGGCGAGAGCCCTGCAATAGAGCGAGCGCAGACTCGTTACCGTGGCCATCTACGGTTCTGAAATTTTCCAGATGGTCTAGAAACTGGTCCAGCAAATCAGCGGGGTACTGTCCGTCGCCGTGAAGGCAGACGATGAACTTGGCGCCCGAGGAGAGTCCTTCGCTTAAGCCCTTTTTGACGACAGCGCCATAGCCGCTGTTCTTTTCAAAACGAAAATATTCGAGGCGGGGGGCGGAACCGTTCCGAGATTTTTCAACAGTCCCTTCCTGCGATTTTTCAGCGGGACCTTCCCGAAAACCTTCTACATATTTATCAAACTGTTTGCGGGTCCCGTCCTGCGATCCATCATCTATCACAAGAATCTTGGATTTGCGCCACACGCTTTGGGGAATTTTATCCAGCACACCGGCCAAGGTCTTTTCCACATTGTAGGCCGGCACAAAAATAAAGGTGTTGAATTCCGCGGGCATTATTCCGCCAACTTTTCAAGGCAATCCGAAGTGCTGTAATGTTCCGCAAACCAGGTCAGCGATTCCCGCAAGACTTCACGCAAGGGTGTCGAAGCCTTAAAGCCTACCAGCCGTTCCGCCTTTTCGACACTGGGCATGCGGCGGAGGGAATCTTCGTAGCCAACGCCATAGTATTCAACGCCGTCCACAATCTGTGCCCCAGGGATTTCTTCTACGGGAATGTGCTTTACATCGGCATAGATTTCGGTCATGATCCGTGCCAGTTCCGCAATGGAAATTTCGTTGTCAGGATTTCCAACGTTAAAGGCCTGGCCCTTTGCAGCCGCAGGATTTTCAAAGAGGCAGAAGATAAAATCAATGGCGTCATGAACCGAGGTAAAGGTCCGTCGGGCAAGTCCGCCATTCACAAGCTTAATGGGTTCGCCCCGCACCAGGGCCGTAGAAAAATTCGCCAGCACTCGGGGGATTCCTTCCCCATCGACGCCGGGCATAAAATCCATGTAGGGGCCCACAAAGTTGAAGGGGCGCACCACGGTCCATTGCAGGTTCGTAAGCCCTGCCATATAGCGTTCCGCCAGAAGTTTTGCGGTAGCGTAGCTCCAGCGACTTGCAGCCACCGACCCAAAGACAAGGTCTGCAGAATCTTCTTCCAGCAGGCCGGAATCCGCCGCGGTCTTTCCATAAATTTCGGAGGTAGAAAAATGGATTAGCCAGGAGCCGCTCTTGGCGCAGGCATCGGCCAGGCGGGCCGGGTGATCGTAATTGCTGCGAATGACGGTTGCCGCCTCGGACATATAACGGCTAGGCACGCAAATGGCAGCCAAGTTCACCACCACGGGGAACTGTGCAATGCGCTGCACCACGGAAGGGTTCGCCAGATCGCCGCAGTAGAATTCCACCCGCGGGTCAGCCAAGTGCTGCTGGATCCTGTAAGATTCAAGGTCTACGGCAAACACCCGCCAGCAGGTACGCTGCAGCACAGCTTTAAGCAGGTGACTACCAATAAAACCACCGCAGCCGACAATGGCCACGGTGATCGAATTGTCTTTAGGATTTAAGTGCGGGATTCTCAAGGATTACTTAGAAACCTTGAAAGTACCGGAATTACCGGCCTTACTGGTATTTTCGTAAGGAATCACGCGGATGATAGCTTCATCGGAAGGTTCAGAATAATTGCTATCGAGAACGACCTTCTGTTCGTAGCAAGTCTTGCCATCCGGATGTTCCGGGCCCATGGATTCTTCGAACATATCGTCGCCCAGGTCATCCTTGTCGACCTTGTACACGAAACGGAAACCCGTTCCCTGAATGTCGGAGCCGTAAATAACGGTAATGGTTTCGCCCATCTTGAACTTTTCGCCACCGGCCGGGTAGACGACCTTTACGCCGCCTTTAACGGAGCAGTCGTAGCCAGCCTTTTCGTCGCTAGAAGCAGAAGAGGAATCATCACAGGCGACAAAGCCGAAAGATGCAGCAAACAGAGCGGCCAGGGAAATCACACGGGAAAATTTCATAAAAAACCTCCAATTACTAAACGGAATATATAAAATTTGAATGCCTTCAAGAACTATAATACCATAAAAAGATGCTATATTACCGTCCTATAATTGTTAGGTGTTGAGGTTATGAAGATTGCATTTTTGCAAATCGTTCTAATTTCATTATTTTTTTTGGGGTGCGGCGAAATCGGCTTCAACGAAGCGGTTTACGCCCCAGGCCTTACTTTGCAGGTCTTGACTCCTTGTATGAAGCTTTCGGTTTGATCAGGCCAGATCTCGTTGATATGTATGGTGTTGGAGAATCGAATTGGAACTACGTTCTTTCGGGATCGAAAAACGATGTTTATGAAAGTTCGCTGAACGCCCGATTGAAAGATGAAATCCTTTACAGCATCGACCCTGGGGAACCCTTTATAATCACCATTGACACATTTAATGTTCGTGTTGAAAAAGGGACAAATACCAGTTCGTTAGCAAGTCGCACTTATCTGAAATCCAGTCAAATAGATGTGTGCGGACAATTAATGATTTGGGCGAACGAAAGCGAAAGCCTTTCTCACTTTTTTGTGGGCGGTTCCATAATGAGCGCAGAAGTGGAATTGAATGGCCGATCTACAACCAGTGATGAGTGGATTTCCGCGTCAACTGTCGGATACACCCTTAATTTGGGCTACACCATTGCAGAACATTATCGAGTCGGGTTACAGATGGCTGCACAACACATGTCAGTCGCTGTAGCAGGAACTGGGGAACACCGTAGGTGTAGCAATGTCACTTTACTGTCAGAAATTTTTTCTACATTAAGCCCCAAAACTGATTTTTGAACGTACGACATTATTCTATTTCTACACGACTTATGAGCGACATGAACAACGATAACGAAAACGAAGTAGAAACTTCCAAAGAATCTTTTAACGATGTTAAGGTGGGTGAGCACCAGGATACTACTCTGGGCCTGTCCAATGTACACCACCTAGAAAAACTGTATGACGGCTGGTTCCTTGATTACGCCAGCTATGTAATTCTGGACCGCGCCGTTCCGTATTACGAAGACGGCTTGAAGCCGGTGCAACGTCGTATCTTGCACTCCCTGTTCGAAAATCACGACGGCCGTTACCAGAAGGTGGCAACCATCGTCGGTCGTACCATGGCTTACCACCCCCACGGTGACGCATCCATCGGTGATGCCCTGGTGGGCCTGGGCCAGAAGGGCCTGCTCATCGATACCCAGGGTAACTGGGGTAACCCGCTGACCGGCGACCGCGCTGCAGCCCCCCGTTACATCGAAGGACGTCTGACACCTTTTGCCGTAGACGTGGTCTTTAACGGCGAAACCACCGAATGGGTGCCCAGCTACGACGGACGTAGCGAAGAACCGGTAACCTTGCCTGTCAAGTTCCCCCTGCTTTTGGCTCAGGGCGTCGACGGCATTGCCGTGGGTCTCAGCACCTCCATTCTCCCCCACAACTTCCGCGAACTTTGCGAATGCAGTATCGCCATCCTCAGGGGCAAGAAGTTCGAACTCTATCCCGACTTCTTTACCGGCGGCATTATCGATGTTAGCGAATATAACGACGGTCAGCGTGGCGGTCGCGTGCGTGTGCGCGCCAAGATCGAAAAGGTCGACAACAAGACTTTGGCCATCCGCGAAATCCCCTACGGCACCACAACTTCAAGTTTGATCGACAGCATCGTCAAGGCCAACGACAAGGGCAAGATCAAGATCAAGCATGTGGACGACAACACCAGCCGCGATGTGGAAATTCTGATCCACCTGCAGGCCGGTACCGATCCCCAGGTGGCCATGGACGCCCTCTACGCCTTTACCGACTGCGAAAAGAGCCTGTCCCCCTGCACTTGCGTCATTGTAGACAAGCACCCCAAATTCCTGGGCGTGTCCGAAATCCTGCGTATGAACACCGAACATACGGTTCACCTGCTGCAGTGGGAACTTCAGAACGAACTGAAGCACCTTGAAGACAAGTGGCACATGACCAGCCTCGAAAAGATCTTCATAGAAAAGAAGGTCTACCAGGTTATCGAGAATGCCAAGAGCCGCGAAGAAATGGTCCAGCTCATTGATGAAGGCCTGAAGCCCTACGTCAAGAAGATGCTCCGCCGCGAGGTCACCGAAGAAGAAATCCTGAAGCTTGCGGAAATTCCTATCCGCCGCATCAGCCGTTTCGACCGCAAGAAGGCCGACGAACTGTTGGCAGAACTGGATGCAAAGATTGCCGAAAACAAGTTCAACCAGGAACATATTACCGACTACACCATCAACCACTTCAAGAATATCCTCAAGAAGTATGGCGAAGGCAAGGAACGTAAGTCCCAGATTGCAGAATTCGGCAAGGTGAACGCTGTACATGTGGCCATCGCCAACCAGAAGCTGTATGTCAACCGCAAGGAAGGCTTCCTGGGCACCAGTATGAAGAAGGAAGAATACCTCTTCGACGTTTCTGAATACGACGACCTGATCGTATTCAAGGCCGACGGTAGCTTCAAGGTGGTCAAGGTCAGCGACAAGGACTTCGTAGGTAAGGATATTATCCTAGTCGAAAAGTTCAAGAAGGATGATGACCGTCATATTTATAACGTCATCCATTTGGATGGCAAGGACGGAGCTTACTACATCAAGCGCTTTAACGTGGGTGGCGTCACCCGCGACAAGGACTACTTCATGGGCAAGGGTAAGCCGGGCAGCAAGATTCTCTACATGTCCAGCAACCTGAACGGCGAAGCCGAAGTGGTAGAAGTCACCCTGAAGCCCCGCCCCCGTACCAAGCTGAACTTCGAAGTGGATTTCAGCACCATCGAAGTGAAGGGCCGTGGCGCCATGGGCAATATCGTTACCAAGTACCCGGTCAAGAGCATCAAGCGCCTGCGCAAGGGTGTAAGTACCTTGGGCGCCCGCGTGCTGTACTTTGACGCCCCCAGCGGTATCATCAGCACCCAGAAGAAGGGTGACCGTATCGGCGAATTCGGCGAAAAGGACAAGGTCCTTATCGTCAAGGAAAACGGAACCGCCCGCGTCCACGACATGGCAGATCCCATTCTCGTGGGTACAGGCATCAAGTACATTCACAAGTACGATCCTGCACAGGTCTTTACGGTGCTGTACTTCGAAGGTGGAAACTTCAACTACATGGTCAAGCGCTTCAATCTTGAAGGCTGCCCCATGACTACGGAATTCAGCCTGGTCAGCGATCATAAGGACACCCAGATGATCGAATTCTTCGCCACCGACGACGCCCGCGAACTGATGGAATATCAGGTGGGCCGCGAAGTCCAGAAGGAAGAACTGGATCTGACGGAAATTGCAGAAGTCAAGGGCTACAAGGCTCTGGGCAGCAAGTTTACCGCCAAGAAGGTCAAGCGCGCCAGCCGCATTTCTCCGCCGGACACTTTCGATGACGGCACTTCGGATTCCGAAGGCGAGGACGACGGCGACAACGACCTGTTCAAGTAACTAGGAACATCGCGGACCAGTTCCGCGACAATCCCGAGATCCACTTTAAACAAAAAATCCCGACGTTTCAGTGTGAACGCCGGGATTTTTTTTGCATTTTCATGCACTATCTCTTATTTCCGTTAAGCTTCTGCCTAACGCCGAAAACAAACAAGTTTCTTCAAGAGTTTCTCCAGTTCCCTGGTCTCGGAGTTGTAGTTGATTTTTGCCATTGTTTTTCCTTTTGGGGGTCAGTTCAATGCTACCCTCTTATTAAACTCCTGCATGGTCCACTTCGCGGCCCACATTCTTTGGAACGGTGAGCACCACCTTGTACTTGGCTATGTGCTTTTGAAACAGGCTTGCGCTCCGTTCAAAGACGTGGTAGTGGGCCCTGCGAAGGTACATGTGTATGGTGCTGGTGTTGCCTGTTTCATTTTCTAGCACTCTAGAATTTGTGTAGAGTGCAGCTTGTTTTTCTTCCATTTGGTTTCCTTTGTCTTGCAACAAAAAAGGAGCCTTGGGGCTTACGCCCTGGTGGCTCCTTTTTTTTAGGGGGAGGACGGCTCGCGCCGCCTTTTTTTTGAGGCGCCTACGGCACCTTGGTTAGAAAGAGTCCTTAAGGCAACGGACGGAGAACGCGTTGTACTTGCCGTAGTTGCCGTAGTAGTCCTGGGACGCGTAGCCGTCGATGTAGTGGAAGCTCTGGTACCACGCATAGCTGCTGCTGTACTCGTAATCAGTAGAACTCCAGAAGTAGGCGCAGTCGCCTTGACCGTAGAAATAACCGTAGTAGTTGCGGCCACCGGCAGGGAGAACCGAGAATCCAAAAGAATCATCATTAGTCACTCCACTATAAGAGGTCCACAGGCTGGTGTTCGCCTTCAGCTTCTGACCGGCATAGCTGGCCCCGCCCACATTCGTATAGAGAGCACCCCATTCAGCATTGCTCGGCAGGTGCCAGCCGCTGGGGCAAACGCCACGAACAGGCGCCGTAGCCAATGCAGAGGCACTGAAACGGGTACAAAACTTGCCATAGCCACATTCCTCACCGTAGTTCTTGTAAATAGCAACAGAGTCAACCGCGGCTGCCCAGGTATATAGGCGACCATAGGCTGCGCAATAACTTGGATCATCGTCATAGCACCAGCTGGTGGAGTCGGAGGTATAATAGCCGTTGTCAAAAGCCACTCCGGTGTAAGCATAGTTCAGGTTCTGGGCCATCCAGGTCTGGCAATTTTCATTCTTATCGTCGCAGATTTCTACCGTCTTGTACATCTGGTAGTCACGCTCATCCAGAAGTTCGCCATAGGTGACCTTCGGATTCAAGTATTCGGTAGGTGCGTAAGTGCATGTATGGCCCACAGGGCATTTTGTAGCGTAAGAAAGATCAACGGCTTCGTCGGATGAAGATTCCGGGTCAGTGCCCGGAATGACACTGGAAGATGTGCCAGGAACACTGGTGGAAGAACTACTTGCGACCTCGCCAACAACATCCCAGGAGCCTTCCACGCAATTCAACTCGCGGTCTTCTTCATAAAGGTAAGCTGACAGGCCTTCTCTTGACCCCGTGCAGCCAGGCAGATTTTCTTCAACGTCCGCAATCATATCGTAATGGACCCACTTACGATCCTTGCAAATGAAACCTTCCTTTGTCCCATTAATAAAGTTAACGAAACCTTCCCCGCTTTCTGTACAGCTGGGCAAATTTTCTTCAGACTCAACAGAAGAAATGTTTGTGTCCTCATGGTTATTAGCCGGTCCGTTTGAAGAGCCGCCATCACCACATGCGGCAAGGCCCAAAGCCAGAGCAAAGGCTACAAAGCCAAACTTTACCACTTTCTTTCCAAAAAATTTCTTGTTCATTGAAAACACCTCCTTGCAACTTGCGCAGGTTTCCCGTTATTCCCTAAAGCTTGCGTTCAGGGAATTGGTGAGCCAATCAGCAAAGCTTGCGTCGCTGGGCATTCTCCAGTCGGCACGAGGCGACAGGGAGATGGTACCCACCTTGGGGCCGTCGGGAATGCAGCTGCGCTTGAACTGCTGGGTAAAGAAGCGGCGTACAAACAAAGTAAGGCAGCGTTCCAGTTCTTCGTCGGGATAAAGACCGGCGAAGGCATGCTTTGCCAGGAACAGCATCTTTGCAGGTTCTGCACCGTACTTTGCAAAATGGTACAGATAGAAATCGTGAATTTCGTAGGCGCCAAGGATGGATTCGGTCTTCTGGGCAATCTGGCCGTTGGCGTCGGCAGGCAGAAGTTCCGGAGAAACGGGAGTATCCAAAATGTCGCGAAGCACTGCGGAAAGCGCATCGGCGGACTTGAAAGCAGCAGTCTCGTCGGCGGAGCCAGCGGCTACATCTGCGGCAAAGAAATTGCGGGCGCGATCAGCATACCAGGCCACCACATGACGCACCAAAGTCTTGGGAATGTCGCAGTTCACGGCGTACATGGACATATGGTCAGCGTTATAGGTGCTCCAACCCAGAGCGATTTCAGAAAGGTCGCCGGTACCAACCACGATACCGCCTTCCTTGTTGGCCACATCCATAAGGATCTGGGTTCGTTCGCGGGCCTGGACGTTTTCGTAAGTCACGTTCAGCACGGCAGGATCATGACCGATGTCGCTGAAGTGCTGCATGCAGGCATCCTTGATGGACACGGTGCGCAGTTCAACGCCCAAAAGGTTTGCCATTTCCACCGCATTGTTCTTGGTGCGGTTGGTCGTACCAAAGCCAGGCATGGTCAGTACCAGGATTTCAGAGGCGGGGCGCTTCAACAGTTTGAAAGTTTCGGCAATGACCAGCAAAGCCAAGGTGGAATCCAGGCCACCGCTCAGGCCAACAACAACACGCTTGGAGCGGGAAGCCTCGATACGCTTGGCCAAGCCCGCACACTGAATGTTAAAGATTTCCTTGCAGTTGGCATCACGAGTTTCGATGTTACCCGGAACAAAAGGCGTGGGACAAACATAGCGATACTTGAGAGCGTCCACGTTTTCACCCACGGCAATTTCCGGCAACGGTCCAAACTCAGCCGCAGTAGCGAAATAAGGCGTTGCGTCAAAGTCCTGGAAGGAGCCTTCGCTCAAACGTTGCATATTCAGGCGCTGCACATCAACATCCGCATAAATGATTTCGGAGTCGCGGCCATAGGTCTTGCTTTCGGCCAGCATGCTACCGTTTTCGGCAATCATCAAGTGACCGCTGAAAACCATGTCGGTGGTCGATTCCTGAACGCCGGCAGAAGAATAGACATAGGCAGCCATGCAACGGGCAGACTGGTTCATGACCAGGTTACGGCGGTAATCGCCCTTCCCCACCAAGGCGTCGCTGGCAGAAAGATTCAGGATTACATTTGCACCGGCCAAGGCCAGTTCACCGCTGGGAGGCATAGGAGTCCACAAGTCTTCGCAGAGTTCTACGCCAAAGCAAACCTCGGAACCGTCCAGACAACCCGTGCGGATAAAGTTGGTTACCGGTACTTCTCCAAAGCCGGGGAAATCCCAGGAAATACGATCTGCAGAATTCAGCAAGTCGCGTCCGCTATTAAAGTGGCGCTTTTCGTAGAATTCACGCTGGTTGGGCAAATGAATTTTCGGAGTCACCGCAATCAGGTTTCCGCGCTGAACAAAGGCAGCACAGTTATAGAGGCGGCCAAACATGCGCAAGGGCAAACCCACCGCCACAATCATATCGGTATCGGCAAATGCTTCTGCAATCTTCTGCAAGCTGGCATAAGCGTTCTTCAGCAACAGTTCCTGGTGGAACAAGTCACTGCAAGTATAACCCGTAATGCAAAGTTCCGGGAACACCGTTACCGCAGCCCCCTCAGCCTGGGCAAGCTTACCGCAACGGATAATTTCAGTAGTATTAAAAGCAGTGTCCGCAACCTTCAGGTTGGGGCAGACAGAAGCAAATCGATAAAATCCGAACATAGTTTAAATATAAAAAAGGTCTCCCCGCAGGGAGACCCTTCTTCACTCAAATAACATCTAGTTCCGCGAACTTGCCAAGCTGATTATTTAGAATTCAGCCCCAGCTTGTTCATGCGGTAGTTCATCATGCGGGGGCTTACGCCCAGTTCGCGGCCAGCGGCAGAAATGTTTCCGTTGTGGCGCTTGATGGCTTCGGTAATCAATTCGCGTTCGTAGTTATTCATCATCACATCCAGCGGGGCGCTCTTCATTTCGGCAGAAATGATGGAGCCGGTGCTAAGGCTGGTCTGCAGCGAAGGCGGCAGGTTGTAGCTGTGGATGCAATCGTCAGCGGCAGTGAGAACAGCACGCTCCATGCAGTTTTCAAGTTCACGGACGTTACCCGGCCAGTGGTAGCTCATGAGCAAGTTGATGGCCGTTGTAGACAAACGAGCGACCTTCTTGTTGTAGCGCAGGTTCATCTTTTCGATGAAGTGTTCTGCCAGCAAGATGATATCGCTCTGGCGCTTGGCCAGATCCGGCATAGAAATCGGGAAAATGTTCAGACGGTAGAACAAGTCTTCGCGGAACAGCTTCTTTTCCATCAGTTCTTCCAGGTTGCGGCTAGTTGCAGCCAGGAAGCGGACATCGGAATGAAGCTCTTCGTTACTACCCACGCGGCTGAAAGTCTTTTCCTGCAGGAAGCGGAGCAGCTTCACCTGGGTCTGCATGGTGAGATCGCCAATTTCGTCCAGGAACAGAGTGCCGCCATTGGCTGCTTCTGCACGACCGATACGGCGGTTCACGGCGCCAGTAAAGGCACCCTTTTCGTGACCGAAGAGTTCGCTTTCTACAAGGTTTTCGGGAAGGGCGGCACAGTTCAGGGTAATGAACGGCTTGTCCTTACGGGCAGACAGGTTCACGATAGCGCGGGCGATCATTTCCTTACCGGTACCGCTACCACCACGAATCAAAACGGTAGCATCGGAAGGAGCCACCTGGCGAACCTGTTCGTACACAATCTGCATTTCGCGGCAGTTACCCACCAGTTCCGTGGGATTGCCAGACAACATGTCACGGAGCTTCTGGTTTTCTTCCAGCAAGGCGGCATGTTCAGAATGGACTTCCTGGCATTCGTTGGCTGCATCACCCGTAATGTTGGCGATAATTTCCAGCAAGGCCACATCGTGGTCCAAGTCCGTGTTCACATCCACCGGACGGTCCACAGAAAGGGTTCCAATCAGCTCCTCGTCATGAATCAGGGGCACGCAAATAAAGGCCACCTGGCTATCGTAATTACGAGAGCCAGTGCGGTTCAGGAACCTGGAATCCTTGCGCAGGTCGGGAATGACATGGCTACGGCGAGTTTCTGCCACATGTCCAGTAATACCCTCACCAATGTGGTACTGGCCCAGCTGCTTTTCAGCTTCAGTCATGCCATGGGAGGCTTCAATCTTCAGGGTATCGCCAAAACGCAAGGTGAAGGTACCTCGAAGCATGCCAAGTTCCGTATCTAGAATGGCAAGGACGTTGCTCAGCAACTTTTCCGCATCACGTTCATGAATGATGGCGGCGCTAATCTTTTGAATGACCGATATTTCTGGACCGATGGGCTGTTTCATAATAGTCTCTAGGTTCGGGTCTTTTTCAGGCACTCTTGTTTTTATAAAAATTGCGGGGCCTGTCAGCAATCCTTATAAGAATCCTTTACAAAATACATTCGATTTTGCATGAAATGTAAAATTTTCACAAATTCTACATAGGATTTTGCAAATTCCGTGCTAATTTTTACAATTTTTCCTTAATACGCTTCAGGGCAACCTTGGTCTGTTCGTGGTCACCGAAGGCGGTCAAGCGGAAATAACCTTCGCCGCAGGGGCCAAAGCCACTACCCGGAGTACCCACCACTTCGCAAGTGCCAAGGAGGCGATCGAAGAAGTCGAAGGACTTTTCGCCGTTTTCAAGTTTCCACCAGATGTAGGGAGCATGTTCGCCACCAAAGACGGTGTAGCCGGCAGCAGTCAATTCAGAGCGGATCATGAAAGCGGTATCCATGTAGCCCTTGATCACAGCCTTGGTCTGTTCCCAACCTACGGGGCTGTAGATGGATTCGGCAGCGCGCTGCACAACGTAGTTCACACCGTTAAACTTGGTGCACTGGCGGCGATTCCACATGGCGCGGAGCTTGCCCAGTTCGTGAGGAACGATGGTGTAGGCGCAACGGACGCCGGTAAAGCCAGCAGTCTTACTGAAGCTGCGGAATTCAATGGCGCAGGTGCGGGCACCCGGAATTTCATAAATGGAGTGAGGCAGGGATTCATCCTGGATGTAGCAGTTGTAAGCACCATCGAAGAGGATGATGGCACCGGTTTCGTTGGCGTAATCCACGAACTTCTGGAGGGTTTCGCGACTAAGCACGGTGCCCGTCGGGTTGTTGGGGCTGCACAGGTAAATCAGCTGCACCGGGTTCTTGGGAAGGTCCGGCTGGAAGTTGTTTTCGGCGGTAGAAGCCAGGTAAGTCACTTCGGAGAAGTGGCCATCTTCCTGCATAAAGCCGGTACGGCCAGCCATCACGTTGGAATCCAGGTAAACAGGATAAACCGGATCGGGAATGGCGATCTTCACGTCGGCAGCAAAAAGTTCCTGGATGTTGGCCACGTCGCACTTGGAACCGTCACTGACGAACACATCGTCCGGATCCATTTCGACACCGCGGGGAGTATATTCGCCGCGAATGATGGCTTCGCGCAAAAAGTCATAACCCTGTTCCGGACCGTAACCGCGGAAGGTGTTCTTGCATGCCATTTCGTCTACGGCCTTGTGCATGGCTTCAATAGCGGCAGGGATAATGGGAGTGGTCACGTCGCCGATACCCAGACGGATAATGTCGGCATTGGCGTGGGTGCCCTGGTATTCCTTGATCTTCTTGGCGATAGTAGAGAAAAGGTAGCTGCCAGGAAGACGATCGTAAAATGGATTAATGATAGATTCGTTCATAATAAAAGTGGTTAGTGATTAGTGGTTAGTGGTTAGTGAACGGGCGAAGCCCTTATCTTTTTTGCGAGCACCAGCTCGCCACTCTAAAAAAGAACTGTCAACTAACCACTGTTTACTTTGTTTAAATTTCACCTTTTTGACGCATTGCGGCAAGCTAAAGCTCACCTCTAAAGCATTCCTTCGCGGGGCCGGTCATCAAAACCGGGCCACCTTCTTCGTGCTTGATGTGGAGGGTTCCGCCATCCAGGACCACGTCGGATTCCAGGCCAACGCGACCGGTGCGCTGGGCAGCCACCAGAGTGGCGCAACTGCCGGTACCGCAAGCCATGGTCACGCCACAGCCGCGTTCCCACACGCGCATACGGATCTTGCCGGGAGCCACCACCTGAGCAAATTCAATGTTGCAGCGGTCCGGGAACTGCTTATCGTGTTCCAGGACAACGCCCCAGTTTTCAAGCTGGATCTTTTCGATATCGTCTACAAAAATCACGGTATGGGGATTGCCCATAGAGACCGTTTCACCGGTAAAATCAAAGGAGCCTGCAGAGAGCTTGATGGTGCCCAGGAAATCACGGGGAGCACCCATGTCTACGCAAACCTGCATTTTTTCTAGGTCTGCGGCACTTGCTGCGGAACCCAAAATACTCGGCTTGATCAGACCGCTCTTGGTGTGCAGAACAAAAGAGGTCCCGTTGCCCAGGCCACGAGACACAATAAACTTTGCAACGCAACGGGTGGCGTTTCCGCACATGGCGGCTTCGGAACCGTCAGCATTAAAAATGCGCATTTCGAAATCTACACCATTGCCTTTCTTGTTCCAGTCGTAGCCGGCACGGACATCCTTCTCGCCCACCACATATTCTTCGGAGCTAGAAAGCGGAGTCACCACCACCACGCCATCGGCACCAATGCCAAAACGACGGTCGCACAGTTCAATCACGCGCTGGTCCAGGGCTGCACCCGGAGTCATATCAAAAGCTTCACCCGGTTCCACCAGAACGAAGTCGTTTCCGAGGCCGGTCCACTTGGAGAATTTCATTGACATAAATTGTAATCCTTATTTTCGCCCTCAAATAGCAAAAAGCATGCCATTTTTACATTTTCAGTAAAAGTTGAAATTTTCGCTAAAAAAGGGAATTTATAAGGATGACGTCAATTTCACGATTTGAAAGCGTTTACATATTTTGAAAAAACAGCTTTTGTATTTTACATTATTTGTAAAGTTTACTTTTTCGGTAAAATCAGTCTTTTATGCAACGGACAGATGCACCATACTTTTTACTGCCAGGCCAGAAATCAACCTCACCAGAATAATAGCCAAATCGTGCTTCCCAGGCGTTATATCCATTATCTTCAGTGCTGGCCCAGAATTCCGTGCGTTCGCCTGCACCGCCAAAACGATCAGGATCTTCCCAAAAGCCCGTAGGCACTGCAGAAAAACCGTAATCATCCGTTCCGTTTCCATTTTCTGCCCAACCATCTGTAGCCTTCAACTTCGGAGCAGCAGTAAGCCTACCTCCCACCGCACTAAACAAGGTATTCCACGCGTCTTTGCTGGGAATATGCCAGCCTTCCGGACAAACACCACGGGTTTTCAAATTAGGCCTTTCGCAGACATGATCCCAGTTGCCTTCGGCATAACCGCAATGCTTGCCCGCCGTTCCAAATACAGCAGCAGAATCCATGGCGGCACTCCACAAATACAGGCGACCAAACTGAGCGCAGGATTCCGGATTATTTTCGAAACAGATGCTGGAAGAATCCAAAGTCGCCGTCGGAAGATTGTAGGCATAGTTCAGATTTTCAGCCATCCAGGTCTGCGTTCCGATAGTCACCGTCTTGTAAGTCTTGCCGTCACGGGCATCCGTCATGGACCCCTTCACAACGGTCGAGGGATCAACAAGCGAAGCGGAAGAGGAAGAATTGTCCTGAGTCCCACTAGATTCCATTATACAACGAACCGAGACAACAATTTCCTTTTCCAAAGAACTTCTCGACGGTTTCGGGCTCTCGTAGCCAAAAACGAAGCCAATACTTTCTTCACAGGAAGCCCCTCCCACCGTGCAATTTTCCGTGGCAGTCCAGAAAATAGCGGAGCTGCCATTGGAAGAGAAAAATCCATAAGATCCATAACCAGCAGCCAACACAGCAAAGTCATAATCATTTTTAGGAGGCATGCCCCCAGCCCATCCCTGGGAGAATCTTAAGTCTGCATCACCCACTTCATCAACCAGGGCATACCAGTCCAATTCACTGGGCAGAGTCCAGCCTTCAGGACAAGCATCCGTTGCGGCATCCCAGGAATACAGGCGACCAAAAACTTCGCAATAACCAGAGTCATCGTTATAGCAGGCGCTTCCATCCGCAATCTCATATTGCAAATTTTCGGCCATCCAGACCTGGTTACCAACCTTCACCGTCTTATAGACACGACCGTCGCGGGAATCCGTAAACGTGCCGTCAGAATTGAGACCGCCCGCTGGGTTTGATCCTGAAGAAACGGAGCTGCTGGATTTATTGAAAACAGAAGAACTTGATCCTACCGATTCCGCCGAGCTACCGGATCCGTCAACCGCAGAACTTGACAAGTTCACAACCTCCGCAGAGGACAAAGTTTCCGTCGCGGAACTCGTAATCAGGTTCTGCGAAGAACTCAAGTTTTCACCAGCAGAGGAACTGCTTTCAAATTCGGGATTATTATCTTCGCTGGACGAGGTACCGCCATCACTGCCGCAAGCAGAAAATACTCCGCACAAGGCAAGACCAAAGCCTAATGTAGCAAGACGATTCATATAAACTCCTAACCTTTTCGAACAAAAAAAAGATAACACCATTTCGCGTCAGCTAATGTAAAAAAAAATCAAGTAAAGAAAAAATTGAAAACATACCCCATCTAAAATTATCTATACTTTCTTTTATGAGATACGCAGTGATTACAGGCGCCAGCTCGGGCATCGGCGCCGAATTCGCAAAGGATTTGTCTGCCCGCGGTTATGGCCTTATTCTGGTTGCACGTCGTGAAGATCGACTGCAGGCCTTGGCCAAGGAATTAGGTACCCCCGCAGAAGTTTTCACTGCAGACCTTTCCAGCCAAAGCGAATGCGAACGCCTGGGAGAATTCCTGGAGAAGTTCGACGTGGGCGTGTTCATCAACAACGCAGGCTTCGGCGACTGCGGCGCCTTCGCCGAAACAGACCTGAACAAGGAACTGCGCATGATCAACGTGAACGTGATTGCGCTGCATCTGCTTTCGAAATTGGCGGTCCGCATTCTGGCCAAGAACGGCGGCCACCTCTTGAACGTAGGCTCCAGCGCAGGCCTGATGCCTTCCGGCCCCTACATGGCCACCTACTACGCCACCAAGGCCTACGTGGTCAGCCTCACCCAGGCCATCGCCATGGAACTTCAGGAATCAAGGTCTAACGTATCCGCCAGCGTTCTCTGCCCGGGCCCCGTAAAGACGGAATTCAACGACGTGGCCAACGTACAGTTCGCCCTGCCGGGAATCTCCCCCAAGTTCTGCGCCAGTTACGCCCTCAAGCAGATGTTCAAGAAGAAGACCATCATCGTTCCCAGCCTCTTCATGAAACTTGCCACCATAGCAGGAAAACTCCTCCCCCGCTACGTCGCCTCTAAGGTGGCCGGCACCCAGCAGAAAAAGAAGTTGGGCAAGGCATAAAACGCCAGACATCCAAAAGATTTCTAAAAAACAAAATCCAGCCTCCCGAAGGAGACTGGATTTTTTTGGGGGTTAGGAGGATCCTTTGATTCGCTTTTTCAGCGATATTCATCTTTACAGGAAATAAGATACAAACTTTTTGGTGGGTGAGTCAGATAACAAAAAATCAAACTATTAAAAGTGTGTTAAGTGATATATTCTAGACCCTTTTTTTTAATCAAAATGGAACGTTTAATCCCAAAAAAAACATTCCACGCCGGACTATAAAAAATGGGCCGCCGGCAGTTTTACCCACCAGCGACCCGTGTTGTTACACAAGGAACTCTTTTAGCGTAAAGCGGAAAGTTTAAAGCGTAAAGACATTACCCTTTATCCTTTAACCTTTATCCTATAAGCTCTTGACCTTTGCCTTTGCGTCGGCCATGGCTCTTACAACCAGGCTAGCTCCGTTAGCGCAGTCACCTACAGCGTAGATGTTGCGGGACGGATCCTGAATGATTGCAGTACGCGGAGTCAATTCAAGGCCCAGGTCCTTCACAATACCTTCAGCCGGAACGCCGGTAAAGCCCATAGCCAGAACCACCAAATCAGCGTCAATGATTTCTGTAGAATTGGGAACTTCATTAGGCTTGATGGGACGACCGTTGGGAGCCATTTCCCATTCAACCTTCACAGCTTCCACGCCAGCCACCTTGCCGTCCTTCACAATGAACTGCTTGGAAGACACATTCCAGCGACGTTCGCCACCTTCGTGGTGAGCATAGCTGGTGCGCAGCATGTACGGCCAATCCGGCCACGGAGTAGACGGGGAACGTTCTTCAGGAGGCTTGGGCATGAATTCCACCTGGAGAACGCTCTTGCAGCCTTCACGGAGGGATTTGCCCACGCAGTCGTTACCGGTGTCGCCACCGCCAATGATCAAGACCTTCTTGCCCTTGGCATTATACTTTTCACCTTCACCATGAAGGAAGTCCAGAGCCAGGTAGATACCTTCTGCATCGCGTCCAGGAATGTTCAAATCGCGAGCGTTGGGAGTACCGATAGCCAGGAACAGGTAATCGAAATTCTTGCGGATGTATTCAGCAGAAATGTCCTTGCCGATTTCGCAATTGCAGACAAACTTGATGCCAGCCTTTTCCATGAGGGAAACGCGACGGTCGATGACTTCCTTTTCCAGCTTCCAGTTAGGAATGCCGTAACGGAGGAGGCCGCCAACCTTGGGCTTCTTTTCGTAGACGGTTACTGCGTAACCCTTGCGGCGGAGGCTTTCTGCAGCAAAGAGGCCTGCAGGACCAGAACCGATCACAGCCACCGTCTTGCCGTTGGGAGCAGCTTCGGGCAGTTCCACCCAGCCTTCCTTGAAGGCGGTTTCGATCATAAACTTTTCCACCTGGCGAACCATGACGGCGTCATCGTTCAATTGGCGGGTGCAGCTAGCTTCGCAGAGGGCGGGGCAAACACGGCCCGTGAATTCCGGGAAGAAAGCAGTCTTGCTGATAATGTCGTAGCCCTTGCGGATGTCGCCTGCAGCTACGGCGGTATTAAATTCGGGAATCAGGTTACCCAGAGGGCAGCCTGCACCATGGCAGAAAGGGATGCCGCAATCAGCACAGCGGCCTGCCTGTGCCTTAATTTCTTCTTCTGTGAAGAGGCGTTCAACTTCCTTCAAGTCCTTAACGCGTTCTTCTACGGGGCGGTACACGTCCTGGATTCTCTGTACTAATGCCATATAATGTTCCTTATTTAGCGTAAAGCGGAAAGGTTAAAGGTTAAAGTAGTGTAAAGCGGAAAGTTCTATTTAGCGTAAAGCGGAAAGTTTAAAGGTTAAAGAAACTCCTTCAACCTTTAAACTTTATCCTAT
Source organism: Fibrobacter sp. UWH6 (assembly GCF_900142465.1). Taxonomy (NCBI): domain Bacteria; kingdom Pseudomonadati; phylum Fibrobacterota; class Fibrobacteria; order Fibrobacterales; family Fibrobacteraceae; genus Fibrobacter; species Fibrobacter sp. UWH6. The sequence continues at coordinate 14,782 of NZ_FRAX01000006.1, read as the reverse complement.
AAGCTTTAAACTACAACTTGGCCAGAGCGTTGCGGTATTCCACCGGGAAGACCTTCACGAACTTCGGACGAGAGTTGTTCCAGTCTTCGAGAATGCGCTTACCCTTTTCAGAGCCGGTAGCTTCCACATGCTGACGGATGATGTCCAGCAATTCGGTTTCGCTTTCGGTACCCGGGAGAACGCTTTCCAAGTCAACGGAATCCACGTTGCAGCTCAAGTCGAAGTGACCGGTTTCGTCATAGACGTAAGCGAAGCCACCAGTCATACCTGCTGCGAAGTTCACGCCTACACGACCCAGCACAACCACGCGGCCACCAGTCATGTATTCGCAACCATGGTCACCCACGCCTTCGGTAACGAGAAGCATACCGGAGTTACGGATACCAAAGCGTTCGCCAGCAAGACCATTGATGAACACCTTACCGCTAGTACCACCGTAGCCGATCACGTTACCGGCGATAACGTTGTCTTCAGCCTTGAAGGTTGCGTTCTTGGACGGGCGAACGATGATCTTACCACCGCTAAGGCCCTTGCCCATAAAGTCGTTGACTTCACCTTCGATATCGAGGGTTACACCCGGTGCGAGGAAGGCGCCAAAGCTCTGGCCAGCCACACCCTGCAGGTGAACCTTGATGGTATCTTCCGGCAGGCCCTTTGCACCAAAGTGTTCAGCCACTTCACCAGAAAGTTCAGTACCCACGGTACGGTCCACGTTGTGGATCATGGCGGAAATTTCTACCGGCTTGCCGGTCTTCAGGGTATCCTGTACGAAAGGCAGGAGTTCGCGACGGTCGAAGTTCACCAGTTCTTCAGGAACGAAGTTCGGGTCATGCTTCTTGATCTGTTCCTTACCGTTACCGGCATCCACAGAAGCGAAGATCTTGCTGAAGTCCAGCTTCTTTGCCTTGTAGAATTCGATTGCAGAATTCATGTCAAGGAGATCGTTACGACCGCAGGCTTCATCCAAGCTCTTGAGGCCAAGGCTTGCGAGAATTTCACGAACTTCGTCAGCGATGAAGAACAGGAAGTTTTCAACGTATTCCGGCTTGCCCTTGAAGTGCTTACGGAGTTCCGGATCCTGAGTTGCGAGACCCATGGGGCACTGGTTGGTATGGCACTTACGGTCCATAATACAGCCAAGGCTTGCCAACAGGTTGGTAGCGAAACCGAATTCTTCTGCACCGAGGAGGGCTGCGATCACAACGTCACGACCAGTCTTCAACTGACCATCCACCTGGAGCTTCACGCGGCCGCGGAGGTCGTTAAGAACGAGAGTCTGTTCTGCTTCGGCAATACCCAATTCCCAGGGAAGACCGGCATGCTTGATAGAAGTCAGCGGAGATGCACCGGTACCGCCATCGTGGCCGGAGATAAGGACCACGTCAGCATGAGCCTTGGCAACACCTGCAGCAACCGTACCCACACCCACTTCAGAAACCAACTTCACGGAAACGCGAGCCTTGGGGTTGGAGTTACGGAGGTCATAGATCAACTGAGCCAAGTCTTCGATAGAGTAAATATCGTGATGCGGCGGAGGAGAAATGAGGGACACATTCGGGATGGAGTGACGGATGCGAGCCACAAATTCGTTCACCTTGTGAGCAGGCAGCTGGCCACCTTCACCGGGCTTTGCACCCTGAGCCATCTTGATCTGCAAATCCTTTGCCTTGCGGAGGTAATCGATGGTCACACCGAAACGACCAGAAGCGATCTGACGGATAGCGCTGCTACGGATATCGCCGTTGGGAGCCGGAGTATCGCGATCCGGATCTTCACCACCTTCACCGCAGTTGCTCATGGCACCGTTACGGTTCATAGCAATAGCGATAGCTTCATGAGCTTCCGGGCTCAAGGAACCAAGGCTCATTGCGCCAGCAACAAAGTGCTTGATGATGGATTCGCGGGATTCCACTTCGGAGATATCGATGGGAGTAGTTTCCTTGAACTTGAAGAGACCGCGGAGAGTTGCCAAGCGCTGTGACTGATCGTCAACGAGCTTGGAGTAAGTCTTGAACTTGGAGTAGTCACCCAGCTGAACAGCCTGACGGAATGCGCCCAGAGACTGGGGGGTCCACAAGTGCATTTCGCCATCCTTGCGGAACTTGTACTGACCACCTTCCTTCAGGATCGGGCTAGCGTCCTTCAGGGAAATGTTGTTGCGCTGTTCCACTTCCTGGGCGATTTCAGCAAGACCGATACCTTCGATGCGGCTTGCAGTACCCGGGAGGAATTTTTCGATAATTTCGTGGTTCAGACCAACAGCTTCGAAGATCTGTGCGCTACGGTAGCTACGGAGAGTTGAGATACCCATCTTGGACATGATCTTCAGAAGACCCTTGTCCACAGCCTTCACGTAGTTGGCAGCGGCGGTGACAGGACCCACATCCAGTTCGCCGGTGTGGCACATGTTGGTGATGCTCTGGAATGCCAGATACGGGTTGATGACGGTTGCGCCGTAACCCAGGAGCAAAGCGAAATGCATGACTTCGCGAACTTCACCGGACTGGACGATCAAACCGATTTCCGGACGGACACCTGCTTCAACCAAGGTACGGTTTACAGCTGCGGTTGCCAGGAGAGACGGCATGGGAACATAGCCCCAATCCACGTTCTTATCAGAAAGAACGATAATGTTGAAACCTTCCTGAACAGCGCGGACAGCGTCGCCAGCCAGGTTCTGCAAGGCTGCTTCAAGAACTTCGCCGTTACCACCCATGGGGAACTGCATCTTGAGCACCTTGGCCTTGAAGCTCTTATCGCCAATGTTTTCGAAGTGCTTGATTTCGTCTTCAGTAACAATGGGACGAGGAATCTTAATGAGGTGAGCCTGTTCCGGAGTTTCTTCCAGAATGTTACCATGGTTACCGATGTAAGTGGTAAGACTCATGACCAGTTCTTCACGGATCGGGTCGATAGGCGGATTGGTGACCTGAGCGAAGAGCTGCTTGAAGTAGTTGAACAGGGGCTGGGGCTTATCGGAAAGGACAGCCAGAGCAGCGTCGTTACCCATAGAACCGATAGGTTCCTGACCATTCTTGGCCATGGGCTGCAAAATGACACTCAGATCTTCGGCAGAGTAGCCGAAACGCTTCTGCTGGATCAGCAAATCATCAGGTACGTCAGACGGATTAATTTCGCTGAAGAGGCCACGGACGCTCATCTTGTTTTCAGCAACCCAACGACGGTAGGGCTTGCTACGAGCAACAAAGGCCTTCATTTCGGCATTCTTCAAGATACGATGGTTTTCGATATCCAGGTAGATAATTTCACCGGGTTTCAGACGGCCCTTTTCTTCTACTTCGTCATCGTTAATATCGAGAACGCCAGTTTCAGAAGCCATCACGAAGAGGCCATCCTTGCAGAGGGTATAACGTGCGGGACGAAGACCGTTACGGTCCAGGATTGCACCTGCGTTTACACCGTCAGAGAATGCGACTGCAGCAGGACCATCCCACGGTTCCATGAGCATGGATTCATATTCGAAGAAGCCACGGACGTCGCGGCCCATATAATGCTTAGCACCCCAAGCCTGCGGCATCATCATGAGGATGGCATGCGGGAGGCTACGGCCTGCAGCCACCAGCAATTCAAACATGTTATCGAGGCTAGCGGAGTCACTCTGGCCGCCGGCAATCAGCGGCAAGCACTTCTGGAGATCGTCGCCAATGCGTTCGCTCTTCAGGTGGGGTTCACGAGCCTTCAGGCTGTTCAAGTTACCGCGGAGGGTATTGATTTCACCGTTGTGAGCCAGGTAGCGGAACGGATGAGCCAGAGGCCAGGTGGGGAAAGTATTGGTGGAGTAGCGCTGATGAACGAGAGCGATGGGGCTTTCGAAATCAACGTCATTCAGATCCTTATAGAAGGCTTCGATCTGAATAGCAAGGAGAAGACCCTTATAAACGATAGTCTTGCTGGAGCAGGAGCAGATGTACAGGCTTTCGCAGGCCTTTTCAATCTGACGGCGCAGCACAAAGAGCTTGATTTCAGCATTTTCCGGCTTGGAAGCATCGAAAATGTACTGACGGATATGGGGAAGAGTTTCGCGAGCGGTACGACCAATAGCGTTGGGGTCTACCGGAACTTCACGAACATGGAGGACAGGGCAACCTTCGGCTGCAGCAAGTTCCTTAATCTTTTCGTCGTAGGAATCAGCGGCAACGGAGTTGTCTACAAAAACCATGGCCACACCGTACTTTTCAGGAAGGTCGCTGTAGATCTTCTTGAAGAACTTGTGGGGCATAGAAAGCAAAAGGCCAGCGCCATCACCCGTTTCCGGGTCGCCACCAGCCGCACCACGATGCATCAAACGCTTCAGAACAGTAATGCCCTGAAGCACAATCTGGTGCGATGCCACATTGTTGATATTGGCTACGAGACCCACGCCGCAGGCGTCATGTTCGTTAGCCGGATTATAAAGAGCTTGAGCTTTCATTGTATTATTCCTTGTGTTTTATTTTTTCCGCGGCTTTATTGCAAAATGCGTGCCAAAATTTTTAAATCCCACACAAGAAACGAACAAAAATTGAAAATCTTTACATTTTTGGAAAAACCTTTAATTTTTTAATGAAATAAAAAGGTTTGCAGTCCTTTTCGCTTTAATTCCACCCCAAAAGCGATTACGCATTTTGTAAAAACACGATTTAATTTTACGTAGAATGTAAAAATCTTCTAAATTTGATCAAAAACGGCAGTAAACGCAAAACGACCAACAAGAAAAAGAGCGGGTCGAAAGTCCCGCCCCATACCAGAGAACCTAGAGCACCCCCTTTCACGGCACAGTTTATTTCATTTTCTGTAAAGACACGAATCAAAAGCTCTAAACGATTCCTTAGTTCATAAAGTACCCGTACTATCTTATATATCCTAAAAACAAGCTATTTCCGCCACTTTTTCCAAATCCGTAAAAGTTGGCACGGCTTTTGCATAATGGACGCCGAAAACAAAACAAATAGGAGTTCATTATGAGCAACCAGTATAGAATGAATGCAATTACCGAAATTGCAGAAGCACCGGCAGCAGGCATCATGGCTGCAAGCCCGGCAAACGTTGACTTTTACGGCGAGGACGTATTCAACTCCGAAGCCATGAAGGCATACCTCCCCAAGGATGTTTGCAAGAAGCTTTTCGCTACCATCGAAAATGGCGTAGCACTTGACCCCAGCATCGCTGGCGAAGTGGCTCACGCCATGAAGAAGTGGGCAATGGACCGCGGCGCAACTCACTTTACTCACTGGTTCCAGCCCCTCACCGGCTCTACCGCAGAAAAGCACGACTCCTTCCTGGAACCGGAAGGCGACAAGGCTATCATGGCTTTCTCCGGCAAGAACCTGATCGTTGGTGAACCGGACGCATCCTCCTTCCCCTCCGGCGGCATCCGTTCCACTTTCGAAGCTCGTGGCTACACCGCTTGGGATCCGACTTCTCCCGCTTTCATCAAGCGTCACGGTAACGGTGCAACTCTTTGCATTCCTACCGCATTCTGCTCTTACACTGGCGAAGCTCTCGATAAGAAGACTCCGCTTCTCCGCTCTATCCAGGCCCTCCAGAAGTCTGCCGACCGTCTCATGGGTCTCTTCGGCGTTGAAAAGCAGAAGGTCACCGTTACTCTCGGTGCAGAACAGGAATACTTCCTGGTAGACAAGAAGTTCTACCTCCAGCGCCCGGACCTTTACCAGGCTGGCCGCACCCTCTTCGGTGCTGCTTCCGCTAAGCACCAGCAGATGGAAGACCACTACTTCGGTTCTATCCCGGCTCGCATCTTGAACTTCATGAACGAAGTTGAAGACGAACTGTGGAAGCTTGGCATTCCGGCTAAGACCCGTCATAACGAAGTGGCTCCTGCCCAGTTCGAACTTGCACCCATGTTCGAAGAAGTGAACCTGGCTTGCGACCACAACATGCAGATTATGGAAGTGCTCCGTAACGTCGCTGATCGCAACGGCCTTGTTTGCCTCCTCCACGAAAAGCCGTTTGCAGGCATCAACGGTTCCGGTAAGCACAACAACTGGTCCGTGAACTACGGTAAGACCAACCTCTTGAACCCGGGTAAGGATCCTCACCAGAACGCAATCTTCCTCACCACCCTCTGCGCTGTTGTCTATGCAGTTGACACCCACGCCGACTTGCTGAGAATGTCCGTTTCTGGCGCAGGCAACGACCATCGTCTCGGTGCTAACGAAGCTCCTCCGGCAATCATCTCCATGTACCTCGGCGACCAGCTTGCTGACGTCGTCGAACAGCTGGAAAAGGGTGAACCCAAGTCCAGCAAGCAGGGCGGTGCCATGAAGCTCGGTTCCGACATCCTGCCGCCGCTCCCCCGCGACGCTACCGACCGTAACCGTACTTCCCCGTTCGCATTCACTGGCAACAAGTTCGAATTCCGTGCACCGGGTTCTAGCCAGTCCTGCTCTGAACCCAACGTTATCCTGAACACCATCGTTGCCGAAGCATTCGACATGATCGCCGACAAGATGGAAAAGGTCTCCAAGGCCAACTTCCACAAGGAACTCCAGAAGCTCCTGCAGTCCATCATCAAGGAACACAAGCGCGTTATCTTCAACGGTAACGGCTACACCGACGAATGGGTTGCTGAAGCAGAAAAGCGCGGTCTCCCCAACATCCGTACCACCATGGAAGCACTTTCCGCTCTCACCAAGAAGGAAAACGTTGCTCTCTTCAAGAAGTACGGCGTGTTCAACAAGGTGGAACTTGAATCCCGCTACGAAGTCAACCTGGAAGACTACCACAAGCGCGTCGACATCGAAGCCAAGGTCGCTTACGACATGGCCAAGAGCATCGTCCTCCCGCAGGTCGTGAAGGCTTACTCCGAAGCCCTGAAGGTGAACGAAATGGCAATCAACCAGGGTCTGGTTTCCGTCGATTCCTACGCTAAGGAACTGGCCGAAGGCTACAAGGCTCTCGTCGAAGAAATCGCCGTCATGGAAAAGGCTATCGCCGGCAAGCATCAGCTGAAGCTGGAAGCTATGGTCTCCCTCCGCAAGGTTGTGGACAAGCTGGAAGGCATCATCTCCGATGAACAGTGGCCGCTGCCCAAGTATCGTGAAATGCTTTTTATCTATTAAGATAAAAAGCATGGCCACCCGTCGAAGGTGGGTGGCCCAATGTCACTTTATTTACTAATGAACAGCGCGAGCGAAACTGCACGCACCATTAAAAATCGAACCTCATAATGAAGGCGCGGATCGAAAGATTCGCGTTTTCTTTTTTTAACATCCCCAAAAGCAATCAACATATAAACTCTTGTTATATTTATTTTGAACTTATTAGGAGTTAAAATGAACAAGAAAATCTTCAAATTGGTTGCTTCGGCAATCGCGCTCACGTTATGCGCCTGCGGTAACGATTCCACCAGCCCGGAAGACGATCCCGCCTCCAGCACCAGCGAAATTCAGTCCTCCACAAGCAAAGATCAGCCCTCGTCCAGCTCTTCCAAGGACACTTCCAGTTCTTCTAAAGAAAAATCCAGTTCTTCAGAAAAGGTTTCCAGTTCTTCCGAAGAAACTTCCAGTTCCTCTGACGAACCGGAATCTTCCTCCAGCGAAGACATTTCATCTTCTAGCGAAGAAATTTCTTCTTCCAGCGAAGACATCAGCTCTTCCAGCGAACAGCCTTTTGAAACAGGCGTCTTGATCGATACCCGCGATAATCAGACGTACAAGACGGTTAAAATCGGGACCACCAACTGGATGGCCCAGAACCTGAATTACAATTTCAACGACAATTACGGCAACTCCTGTCCCAACAATGACGAAGAGAATTGCGCTAAATTCGGACGTTTCTACTCTCTGGGCACGGCCATGGACTCTTCGGCCGTCTTCAGTTCCAACGGAAGAAGATGCGGCACCGACAACTACTGCGAGGCCCAGGGTGCCATTCGCGGCATCTGCCCCAAAGGTTGGCGTTTGCCCAACAAGAACGACTTCGCCGAATTGATTGAAATCGCCGGCGGCGCAAATCAGGCCGGAATGAACCTGAAGGCAACAACCAGCTGGACACCCGACGACAATGCCTCCCCCGCCACAGACCTCCTGGGATTTTCCATGTTCGCCACAGGTTTGGCAGACCCCTACCATTACGACCACGACGCCAAGGAATTCCGCACACGTTATTACGACCAGGGAATAAAGGGAGTCATTCTTTCTAGCGATTACGAAGACAACCACGAGTTAACTGTTCTCCTTCTGCAAAACGATTCCGACAAGGCAAGCATCATCAGTCAGGATCGAGAAATCTGGACACCCGTACGCTGCGTCGAAAGCAAGGAAACCGATCAGTACTTCGACATTCCCGACCCATTCGCAGACGAGCCCTAACATTTTCGGGTCCATACAACTCAGAAATCTTTCAAAAAAAAGTAATCCTCAGCCCTTTCGGACTGAGGATTTTTCGCATCAGCAGATGGTGGTTTTAGGAGGGGGTTTAGTCCACCTGCAGAATGCTAAAGCCAAGCTTCACGTTTTCGGATGCAGAGCTGTTTCTATAGCGGGTAATGACCACCTCGATTTCGCCAGAGTTGGGAGCAACAAAATCAACCAACTCAAAGGGATTGTACGACGAAGCAGACGAAGCGATGATTGTCCCATTCTGCCTGATCACCAGGTCAATATCCTGAGGGAGTCTCTGATTATTCATCACGTACTCACCCGAAGACAGCCATGAAATAGCGGCACGGTAACGCTTGCCCTTCTGAATATTAGATTCAGTAAAACTGATTCTTCCATTTTTGTCAAAATTGGTGTTGTTCGCACCATACCAGTACCGATTCTTGAACAAGGGAGAAGTAGTCAGCCTGTCAAGCATGGGAATGCCAGCCTTGAATGTTCCGATGCCATCATAATCATAGTCCGTATTGCCCACATCACGAGTACTTCCCACCAACATTACCGCCTTCAGCATTTCAGGATGCCATTTCAAAGACGGGTACTTAGACAACAGGAGTGCAGCCATGCCTGCCGTATAAGGGGTTGCAGCACTGGTTCCATTGAATCGGCCATTGTAAGATCCATTCTCGTCACTGTAATGAAGATCCCTGCGGAAATAGAAGTTGGTAAAGTTGGCCACTTCAGGCTTATCATTATGGGCATATCCATTTCTAGAGGAAGAATAGACCATGTACTTGTAATCGATGGGAGAAACGGCTCCAACAGCCACAGCATTCATAGATCTTGCAGGAGTCGACACATAGGAATAGCGGTAATCGTTTCCTGCAGCAACGAACTGGGCTACACCATATTCATAGATGTAGTTATCCATGATGGCGTCAGCGGAGCAATAATAGGGGTAATCGTACACATAGCCCCAAGACTGGGAACCGATATAAATAGGTACAGGATACTTATCGGGATCCTCGGGATAAATAACCTCAGCAGATCCATAAATGTGAGATTCGCCGGTAGAAGACTGCAGAACACGGGCCACACCAATTGCATGGCTAGAAACGCCGTTGGGGCAGTTATTCATCTGCGTAAAGTAATTGTGGTTTACATAGTTATCGGGAACGCAACCACCTTCGCTATAGTAAATACCCACACCCTGGCCATAGTAGCCCTTATTCCAGGCGTAAGTATCAATACCAGACTTAGTGCGGATATAGAAGTCTTCCAGATAGGTGTCTTCGCCAAAATCGAGACCATCATACTTCACGCCTTTATATTCGGAAACATAAACGTTCTCGTTCGAAGAAATTTCCTGTTCAATTTCACTTGCAGTCATGTACTCTACACGAGGGGCCTTAAACTTCCTTCTGTTCTTGCGAAGTTTCTTGCGACTGTTGTCAGCCTTTTTCTGGAACTGCGATTCGGACATTTTTACGCCGTTCAGTTCGTAGTTCTTGGAATCGGCAGAGGCGCTGTAATCAAAAGAACCCGATTCAGTTTCAAGGCTGGCATGTTCAACCATGACATCGTTGACCAAAACCTTCATTTTCTGCTGAGAAGCCACGTCGACTTCATAAGTGAGCGTGCTATTGCGGCTGCGGCCCAAAAGGTCAGATTTCACAGAAACCTTCTTAACCTTTTTAGAAGCCTTCTGGGTATCCACGAATTTCTTCACGCTCTCTCCCATGCGGGAAGGACGTTCCAAAGAAACGCGATCAACCTTTTCGTCAACAGGTTTTTCGTAAAGCAGCTGGGCCCAGGAGGCAACACCACCTGCCAGGACCAAAGCCGTAATCATCTTATTGTTCATCATTAACATCTCCTGCGCTTATACAAACTAGCGCAGAAAGGTAATTTATCAAAAATTAAACATATAACGTAAGATTTCAAAAATAATTTGCATTACAAAATCATTACGGAAAAATTACCGCTCACTAAGGTATAGCAGACGTATAAACAAGTGCCATATACACGCAGTACGAGCACAACACCAATTCTCAACACCCTCGAAAACCAGCTTTCCAAAACAGGACCGTTTTGACTTGCAAACGGGGGATTATACCACCAGTCATTATTATACAAAAACTGTAAAACACAGACTTAATTTTTCATTTTTTGTAAAGTCAAGCTTTTACAATTCCTGCTTTAAACCCCAAAATATGCAGTTACTCTTCCTTGGCACACTTATTGCGTATATAGGCGTTGAAATTACACAAAGTGTAAACACAAGGGACGTGATGCTGGGCCTAGAACAGCACACGAAAAAGGTTTTATTATGGCATTGCAGTACAATTACAACGGAAAGACGAAATTCATTATCGTGACCGGGGGTGTCATCTCCGGACTTGGCAAAGGGGTAGCGGCAGCGTCCATCGGGGCGCTGCTTTCTGCTAGAATGAAGGTGGTTCCCGTAAAATGTGACGGCTACCTGAATACAGACCCGGGTACCATGAACCCCACCGAACACGGCGAAGTTTTCGTGTTGGACGACGGTGGCGAGTGCGATATGGACTTCGGCCACTACGAACGCTTTTTGAACGTGACCGCCAAGAAGGACTGGAGCCTCACCATGGGCCGCATCTTCAAGATGATTCTCGACAAGGAACGTCGCGGCGATTACCTGGGACATACCGTCCAGTTCATCCCCCACGTTACCGATCTGATCAAGGAACAGTTCTACCGCATCGCCGACCAGGAAAAGGCAGACGTTCTCTTGATTGAAATCGGCGGTACCGTCGGTGACTTGGAAAATCAGTTCTACATCGAAGCCGCCCGTCAGCTGAGCCACGACGTGGGCCGCACCAACGCCATGTTCGTACACCTGACTTACGTGCCTATTCCTTCTGGCGTTAACGAACAGAAGTCCAAGCCCACCCAGATGTCCGTCCATGACTTGAACCGCCTGGGTATCTATCCGGAAATCGTTATCGGCCGTTGCGAAGAATATATCAAGCCCCATCTGAAAGAAAAGATCGGTCTGTTCTGCAACCTGCCTGCAGACCACGTGATTTCTGGTGTGGACGTACAGCACGTTTACGAATGTCCGCTGGTTTATGACGCCGAAGGCATTCCCGAAATTCTCGCCAAGCGCCTGAACATTTACGCCCCGCCCAAACTGGATCAGTGGAGCAAGCTGGTGGAATCCCTGAAGCGCAATTCCGTAACGCCCCGCAAGACTTTGACGGTCGCCATCTGCGGTAAGTACATGGCTCTGGAAGATTCCTACGCTTCTGTGGTGGAATCCATCCGTCACGCTTCCGCTCACCTGGACCTGCGCGCAGACATCCGCTGGGTGGACACAGAAAAGATTGAAACAGGTGCCGTTTCCGTAGAATCCGCATTGAAAGGCGTCGACGCCGTTATCGTTCCCGGTGGCTTCGGCAGCCGCGGTATCGAAGGCAAGATCATGGTCATCCAATATGTCCGCGAAAACAAGATTCCCTTCCTGGGCATTTGCTACGGCATGCAGCTTTCCGTGGTGGAATTTGCACGCCACGTCTGCGGCATGAAGGGAGCCGGCACCGTGGAAATGGAAAGCGACACCTACCACGTGGAACATCCGGTTATCGCCTACCTGCCCGGCCAGGAACATATCAAGGATATGGGAGCCACCATGCGTCTGGGCGGTCACGACATCCTGATCAAGGAAGGCAGCAAGGCTCAAGAAATTTATGGTTCCAACGTCGCCCGCGAACGTTTCCGCCACCGCTACGAAGTGAACCCGCAGTATGTTCAGCAGATTGAACAGGGCGACCCCACTGGCGCAAACCCGCAGAAGCTTATCTTCTCAGGAAAGGCTTCCGGCGAAGACATCATGCAGATCATGGAACTGACAGACCACCCCTACTTCATGGCTTGCCAGTGCCACCCTGAACTGAAGTCTTCCCTGATTCATCCGGCCCCGCTGTTCCTGAACTTGCTGAAGGCCGCGGACGAACGCACGTAACACACTGACATTCAATAAGTTACGCCAATAACGTAAAAATACCGCAGGTTTACCCCCCAAGTCTGCGGTACCTTTTTGATGTCCCCATATTCCAAAAAGGCCTTTCATTTTTTGTAATTAAAGCTATATTTATACAAGTTTAACCCTTGTGAAATAAACGATTGGCTAAAATGGCAAAAAATGTAAAGATGATGAAGCGAACTGGCACCCACGGTGCTGCTTCCGCCATTCATTGTTCCGCCGTTGCTATTTCCATTATTTCCAAGACTGTTGATTTTATTAGTGCCGGACTTGTTAGTTCGGCGTTTTATTTATCCCCGCCCCGTGTCATCTTGATCGGCTCCCACCGCGTCATCCTGAGCGGAGCGAAGGATCCGGCATTTATTAGTTAAATCAAACGGAGATAAAAAATGAAGATCGAAGGTATCGATAAGGTTCTCATCATCGGCTCTGGTCCTATCGTCATTGGCCAGGCTTGCGAATTCGACTACTCTGGCACCCAGGCCTGTAAGGCTCTGCGCGAACAGGGTTACAAGATCGTGCTGGTGAACTCTAACCCGGCAACCATCATGACCGACCCGGTCATGGCCGACGCCACTTACATCGAACCGCTGAATCTCGAACGCTTGGAACAGATCATTGCCAAGGAACGTCCCCAGGCATTGCTCCCGAACCTCGGCGGTCAGACTGGCTTGAATCTGTCTTCTGCCCTGAACAAGGCCGGCATTCTGGACAAGTACGGCGTGAAGGTGATCGGCGTGAACCTGGACGCTATCGAACGCGGCGAAGACCGTGAAATCTTCAAGGCTACCATGCAGCAGCTGGGCATCGACACCCCGCGCTCCGGCATTTGCCACTCTGTTGAAGAAGCCGAAAAGATCGTTGCTGAAATCGGCTACCCTGTTGTAGTTCGTCCGGCATACACCATGGGTGGTGCAGGTGGCGGCTTCTGCTACAACGTCGAAGAACTCCGTACCATTTGCGGTAACGGTCTTGAACTTTCCATGACTCACCAGTGCCTCATCGAAGAATCCATTCTCGGCTGGGAAGAACTGGAAGTGGAAGTGGTTCGCGACTCCAAGAACCAGATGATCGCTATCTGCTTCATCGAAAACATTGACCCGGTGGGCGTTCATACTGGCGACTCCTTCTGCGCAGCCCCGTTCCTCACCATCGACAAGAAGCTTGAAGAAAAGCTGAAGACCGACGCTTTCAAGATTGTTGAAGCTATCGGCGTGATCGGCGGTACCAACGTTCAGTTCGCACACGACCCGAAGACTGGCCGCGTGGTGATCATCGAAATCAACCCCCGTACCTCTCGCTCCTCCGCTCTTGCTTCCAAGGCAACCGGTTTCCCCATCGCTCTCGTTTCTGCAAAGCTGGCTGCTGGCATGACTCTGGACCAGATGGACTACTGGCGCGACGGCACCCTCGAAAAGTACACCCCGAGTGGCGACTATGTGGTGCTGAAGTTTGCTCGCTGGGCATTCGAAAAGTTCCGCGGCGTTGACGATTGCCTCGGCACCCAGATGAAGGCTGTGGGCGAAGTCATGGCAATCGGTAAGACCTATAAGGAAACCCTCCAGAAGGCAATCCGCGGTCTGGAAAATGGCCGTGCAGGTCTTGGCTTTGCTAAGGACTTTAACAAGAAGACCAAGGAAGAACTTCTCGACATGATGAAGACCGCTTCCTCTGAACGTCACTTCCAGATGTACGAAGCCATCCGTAAGGGTGCAACCGACGAAGAAGTTTTCGCAGCTACTTACGAAAAGGCTTACTTCGTGCAGCAGATGCGCGAACTGGTTGAACTTGAAGAAAAGATGCTCAAGACTCCGGGTCGCATGCCTTCTGACGAACTCCTGATCCAGGCCAAGAAGGACGGCTTCGGCGACAAGTACATCGCAAAGATCCTCGGCATCCGTGAAAAGGACGTTCGTGCAAAGCGTATCGAACTTGGCATGGTTGAAGGCTGGTGCGCAGTGCCTGTTAGCGGCGTGAAGGACCAGTACTACTACTATTCTACCTACAACTGCAAGGACGAATCTACCGCCACCAACAACCCGAAGAAGATCATGATCCTCGGCGGTGGCCCGAACAGAATCGGCCAGGGTATCGAATTCGACTATTGCTGCTGCCACGCTGCAATGGCTCTCCGCGAAATGGGTTACGAAACCATCATGGTGAACTGCAACCCGGAAACCGTTTCTACCGACTACGATACCAGCGACAAGCTGTACTTCGAACCGGTTACCCTCGAAGACGTTCTCCAGATTTACAAGAAGGAACAGCCCGCTGGCGTTATCGTGCAGTTCGGTGGCCAGACTCCGCTGAACATCGCCCGCGCACTCAGCGACGAAGGCGTGAAGATTCTCGGTACCAGCATCGATTCCATCGATATCGCTGAAGACCGCGACCTGTTCCGCAAGATGATGGACCAGCT